>NZ_OZ026448.1:310779-621559 GCF_964019485.1 Spiroplasma endosymbiont of Agriotes lineatus | reverse complement strand
ACAACCCAATTATCTGGGGGGGAAGCTCAAAGAGTTAAATTAGCGACTTACTTACAAAAAAGAGCAACTAGAAAAACATTATTTATTTTAGATGAACCAACAACGGGATTACATATTGATGATGTTAAAAGATTATTATCAGTTCTTAGTCGCATTGTTAATAATGGTGATACGGTTCTTGTTATTGAACATAATTTAGATGTTATTAAGTTAGGTGATTACATTATTGACTTAGGACCTAATGGCGGGAGATATGGCGGCGAAGTAATTGTTACAGGAACGCCAGAGCAAGTAATTAATAGTAATAAAAATTCATATACGGCTGAATATTTAAGAAAAGTTTATCAAATTAATGATAATATTAAATTAAATATAAAGTAGGTGACTATTAATGAAAATTCCGTTTAAAAATAACAATAATCGTTTGTTTAACAATATCACCAATTGTAGTTTTAGGGGTCGCGTTTAGTTTTCTTAGGTATTTTTAAAAAAAGAAAAAATAATCATTTGGTCCTGTCCAAAATTCTGTGTCTCGATAATTCATTCTGAATTATACTTAAACGAAGGAGAACAGAAAATGACAAAAAAAATAAAAAAAGAACCTGATGCAATTGATAAAGTTGTGGATTATTTTTTAGAAAATATTGATAATCCACAAGATTTATTTAAAAGTAATAATATTTTTCAGGAATTTACCAGAAAATTAACTGAACGAATGTTAAATGCAGAAATTAAAGATCATCTTGAAACTGATGAGAATCATAATAAAAGAAATGGCAACACACAAAAAACCATTATTACTTAAAAATGGTTCAATCATAATTGATGTACCAAGAGATCGAAATAGTACTTTTAAACCAGTAATTATTTCAAAAAGACAAAGAAAATTTAATAACTTTGATCAAAAAGTAATTTCTTTATATGCAAGAGGAATGACAATTTCTGATATCAAAGCACAATTGCAAGAATTCTATCACGGAGCAGAAATTTCAGAAAGTTTAATTAATCAAATAACTGATGATGTGTTATTGAAGAAGTTAAAGTGTGACAAACTAAACCTTTAGAGAAGATTTATCCGATTGTTTATTTTGATTGTATTGTTGTTAAAGTAAAGCAAGATAAACGAATAATAAATAAAGCAGTTTATCTTGCCTTAGGAATTAATTTAGATGGTTTAAAAGATATTTTAGGAATGTGAATTAGCGAGAATGAGGGGAGCCAAATTTTGACTTAACACCAAATCCCCTTACGGAAATGAAAAATCGTGGCTTACAAGATATTCTTGTTGCTTATAGTGATAATTTAACCGGGATGTCTGATGCAATAGAAGCTGTTTTTCTAAAAACACAGCACCAATTATGCATTGTTCATCAAATTCGTAATAGTTTAAAATTTGTTCCTCACAAAGATCGCAAACTTGTAGCTAATGATTTAAAATCAATTTATACAGCAATTAATGAAGAAATATCGTTGGTTGCTTTAGACAATTTTGCTGAAAAGTGAGATAAAAAATACCCCCAAATTACTAAATCATGAAAAAATAACTGAAATAATTTAATAATTTTTCTTGAATATCCTCAAGAATTTAGGAGAATTATTTATACAACTAATGCAATAGAGTCTGTTAATAGTCAATTAAGAAAAGTCGTTAAAAATAAAAAGATTTTTCCTAATGACGCATCAGTTTTTAAAATATTTTATTTAGCATTTCAAAATATGGTTAAGAAATGAACGATGCCAATTCAAAATTGGGGTAGTGCAATTTCACATTTAATGATAAAATTTGAGGACAGAGTGAATTTAAGTTAATTACTTAGAGACACAGTTAATTGTACAGTCCCAATCATTTACTATAAATTATTTCAATATGCAAATTAAGTATATATTTCTTATGTATGATTTTTGTTGTAAAAACTTATTTTAATGTTGTTTTTATAAGCGCTTTCCTTAGTTTTTGTAACCCTTTTATTGAGATTATGTTTGTTGATATTAAAGATTTTTTTTATTATTTATTTTCCAAATAAAATGATAATTAAATTGTGATTGTTTTTCTTTCAAAATTATTTAAATCTTTACCTACCTAACAAAACATTATGTGTCCATGCTGTAACAAATAAATATAATAGATGGATAGGCCTACAATAAGTTGGACCATAATTATATAGACTTCGAAATTATTAAGAAAGAAGGAATATAAAAATGGAAAATAAAACCTCATACTATGAAGAATTTAAAAAACAAATTGTCATGCTATACAAAAATGGCAAAAGTATTATTAATTTAGGGAAAGAATATAATTTACCAAAACCAACTATTTATAGTTGAGTTAAAAATTATAATAATTCTGGTTCATTTAAAGCAAAAGACAATCGCACACTAGAAGAAAATGAAATAATAATTTTACGAAAAGAACTTAAAGACTTGAAAATGGAAAATGACATTTTAAAGCAAGCCGCACTGATAATGGCCAAAAAATAACAATAGTTAATAGCAATAAGAAAAAATATTCAATAAGAAAAATGTGTAAATTATTAAATATTTCAAAATCCAATTACTATTATCAAATTAATAAATACACAAGGAAAATAGTGAATAATTATAATCAAGAAATTATCAGTGCATTTAACGCAAGCCGCCAAGTCTATGGAGCTCGAAAAATCAAAGTAGTATTAGCTCATAAAAGTATTAACCTATCTAGACACAAAATTAGAAATATTATAAAAAACAATAATTTGATATCAAAGTACACAAAAACAAGACTTAAATGCAAAAATATTCAAGTAAATAATGATCCAGTAAATAACATTGTAAACCGAGACTTTAATAATAGAAAAATAAATGAAACTATCGTTAGTGACTTAACTTATATAAAGTGGGTTTTAAATGATTTTATGTGTGTCTCCTAATTGATTTGTATAATCGCGAGATTGTTGGTTATAGTTCCGGGCCAAATAAAAATACGGAGTTGGTTTATCAAGCTATTATGCGAATTACTAGACCATTATCAAAAATTGAAATATTTCATACCGACCGAGGTAATGAGTTTAAAAATAATATAATTGATCAATTATTATCTACATTTAAAATTCAAAGATCATTGAGTGCGAAGGGTTGTCCATATGATAATGCAGTTGCTGAAGCAACTTATAAAGTTTTTAAAACAGAATTTTATTAATGGTAGAAAATTCAATGATCTTGCACAATTAGAACTTGAATTATTTGATTACATTAATTGATACAATAATCTTAGAATTAGAATACATGGCGGTTTAAATTACTTATCTCCAGTTGTTACTTTTTTAGAAAACAAATGTCTATATAAAAATTGTCCTAAAAAGGGTTGCCAATCCAAGATTTAGTAAGTAAAAATATAAAATTAATATATATTTAGTCAAAATTTAATAATAATTAATAATTTTTATTGTGTAAAAATTCAATAATATGATAGAACAGCAACGAATAAAAATGACGATAACAAGAAAGGTGTGGTTAGTTTAGTAATTAAATAATATAATTAGCTGATTGTTTTATTTCTTCAAAGCAATACCCAAGAAAACTAAACGCAGCCTTTCATTATAAATTATTTTTAAAAATTTTATGCATTATTTTATAATTTATCATCCCTTTTTAAAAAACCTCTTGTGCTTGTCATAAGTCTGTGGTTTGTTACACCAACAAAATTTAACTAGTGATGAACAAAAAATAATTAATTTTTTTACTAACTATGAACCCCGAGAATTAAAACTTTGCCATAATGACTTAGTTCCTGGCAATATTTTAGTTACTAAACAACAAATTTATATTATTGACTATGAATATGCAATGAAAAACGACCCTTTATCTGATATTGCTTCTTTTATTAGCGAAACTATTTATCGTAATAACAATTTAATTAATCATTTTTTACACGAATTTAGTTTAACAATAACTGATTGATGTTAAAACTATTTGATGATGAATTCAATATCAAAACCTAATTTGATGCTATTGAGTTAATTCTCTATGAGAACAAACTTCATTATCAATCTATCAAGAAAATATTAAATGATAAATACGAAGAGTTACAAAAAGGTTGAGCAAATGACTTATTATTTATTTAGTTATTAATCTTTATAAAAATAATTTGTAATTGTCATCACAATAATTGTCATTACTAAAGTTCCTAAAATAGCTAATGAGATTGCAATAATAAAGCGTCAAAAAACTGATAATAATCATAAACTAGTTAAATATAAAACAACAAATTCTAGCATTACAATAATACTATAAATAAACTGTTCTTGTTGATGATAACCACACAAAAAACAAACTAATGTTGTAATAAAAGAATATAGTAGCATCCCCCCCCCAATTAAAAACATATATCCAAAAGCAATACTATCTTTAAAATTCAATTTTAATAAATTTAATTGCGGATCTAAAAGTAATCAAATAATCAATCCAGGGATTAGTGCTTGTCACAAAACAAAAAAAATACTTCTTAACTTATTATCACTTCGCATCTTTTCACTACTTAATATCACTATTCCCTCACTCTCATAAATTATACAACAAAAAACTAGACTTTTAGAAATCTAGTTTTATTGGACGCATAAAGTTTTGTTAGGTAGGAGGAGATTTGAATACGTATTAAGACAGTCGGCAATGATTGTCTTTTTATTTTATAAGGTGTTAAAATTTTGTTCTTTGAAAATTAAATGCGAGTGAATTAATAATGTTGATATGTATTAAAGAATGATAAATTGTTGGTGGTCGCCATACATAACCAAAAGAAGTTTATCAGTTGATAGATAACATCCTATTAGCTATAGCAATTTGTTTCTTTTTGCAATAGACTTGGTACATAACTATAACATTTTATGCCTAATAGACTATAAAATTCATGAGCGCGGTCGCGTTTAGTTTTCTTAGGTATTTTTTAAAAAAGAAAAAATAATCATTTACTATAAATTATTTCAATATCCAAATTAAGTATATATTTATTATGTATGATTTTTAGGGATTGTACAATTAACTGTGTCTCTAAGTAATTAACTTAAATTCACTCTGTCCTCAAATTTTATCATTAAATGTGAAATTGCACTACCCCAATTTTGAATTGGCATTGTTCATTTTTTAGTCATATTTTGAAATGCCAAATAAAATATTTTAAAAACTGATAAATCATTAGGAAAAATCTTTTTATTTTTAACGACTTTTCTTAATTGACTATTAACAGACTCTATTGCATTAGTTGTATAAATAATTATTCTAAATTCTTGAGGATATTCAAGAAAAATTATTAAATTATCTCAGTTATTTTTTCATGATTTAGCAATTTGGGGGTATTTTTTATCTCACTTTTCAGCAAAATTGTCTAAAGCAAGTAAGGCTGTATCTTCATTAATTGCTGTATAAATTGATTTTAAATCATTAGCTACCAGTTTACGGTCTTTGTAAGGAACGAATTTGATGAACAATACATAATTGATGTTGTGTTTTTGAAAAAACAACTTCTATTGCATCAGACATTCCTGTTAAATTATCACTACAAGCAACAAGAATATCTTGTAATCCGCGATTTTTCATTTCCGTAAGATTATTAAGTCAAAACTTGACTCCCTCATTTTCACTAATTCACATTCCTAAAATATCTTTTAAACCATCTAAATTAATTCCTATCCTAAGGCAAGATATACTGCTTTGTTTATTATTCGTTTATCTCGTTTTACTTTAACAACAATACAATCAAAATAAACAATCGGATAAATCTTCTCTAAAGGTTTAGTTTGTCACATTTTAACTTCTTCAATAACATCATCAGTTATTTGACTAATTAAACTTTCTGAAATTTCTGCTCCGTGATAGAATTCTTGCAATTGTGCTTTGATATCAGAAATTGTCATTCCTCTTGCATATAAAGAAATTACTTTTTGATCAAAGTTATCAAATTTTCTTTGTCTTTTTGGAATAATTACTGGTTCAAAAGTATTGTTTTGATTTCTTGGTACATCAATTGCGATTGAACCATTTTTAGTAATAATGGTTTTTTGTGTGTTGCCATTTCTTTTATTATGATTCTCATTAGTTTCAGGATAATCTTTAATTTTCGTATTTAACATTCGTTCAGTTAATTTTTTGGTAAATTCCTGAAAAATAGTATTGCCTTTAAATAAATCTTGTGGATTATCAATATTTTCTAAAAAATAATTCACAACTTTATCAATTGCATCAGGTTCTTTTTTTATTTTTTTTGTCATTTTCTGTTCTCCTTCGTTTAAGTATAATTCAGAATGAATTATTGAGACACAGAATTGGACGCATAAAGTTTTGTTAGGTGGGAAAAGATTTGAATAAGTATTAAGACAGTCGGCAATGATTGTCTTTTTATTTTATAAGATGTTAAAAATTTGTTCTTTGAAAATTAAATACAAGTGAATTAATAATGTTGGTATGTATTAAAGTACGATAAATTGTGGGCGGTCGCCATAACCCCCAAAAGAAGGTTTACCAATTAATAGATAAATACCCTATTAGCTATAGCAATTTGTTTCATTTTGCAATAAAAAAATGAATAGGGTGGATTTCCTAAAAATATACACGCTATTAAATTAGTTCCAAGGGCAGGATGCGGACATTAAAGTGTAGAAATTTCTATATAGAGAGATACTAAGTTTAAAATTATTAAAATATTTATTTAATTAAAAAACAAAATTTAATAACAAAGTCTGTTAAACACTTAAATCTGCGATATATAAGTGTTTAAAAAACTAAGTTAGTTAACTTAGTTAACTAACTTAGTTTATTCATAAGAAAGGTAATTTATTATGAAAAACATTGAAAACATTTTCTTAAATACTAAGAAATATCTTTTAAAAAAAACACAAAACGCAATGCTTATTAAAGCACCAAAAATTCCATGATTTAATGAACAAATCGGCATTTGGTTTCCAAAACGATTTGTTTATAAAGGAAAATATGAAAATTCAATTTGCATTGGAATAATAAAAGATAGTAAATATCAAGTAATTTCGATTAATCAAAAAGAAAAAGAAACCAAATTAATTAAGGGACAAGAATTATTAGGTTTTTTCATTGCCGAAAAAGAAAACAATAAAAAAGATACAAATTATAACTATTTTAAAGGAGTTTAAAAATGAATATTGCGATTGGAATAATATTTACTATTATTTGCATAATGTTATTAGCATATTTTGCTTATAAAATTTATGCCAAAATAAAAATGCGAATTAAATATAAAAATGCCATTAAAAATAATGCTGGTAATTTCACGAAAGACGAAAAAGTATTTATTGCTCGCTTTGAAGAATGAGTTAAAGCTCCTAATTCAAAAGAAAATAACGCGGATAAAAAATAATTTTTTGAGAAATTATTATGGAATTTTTAAAACTGTTTATTCCGATAGAAAAAATGCCTGCACAAGTTGCGTTTATTGCCGGATTAATTATTATCATTACTTTTCTTTTCGCATTAATTTCAATTATGTATTTACCAATAAAAATGATTTTTGGGAAATAAAAAATGACGGTAAATTTAAAAGAATTTAATTGAGAGCAAATTAAACAAACTTTCTGAGATTTATTTATTCAAATTACAACTATTCCGGCTCACATTACTGGTGGTAAAGAAATTGATTTAACCGAAACACCACTTTGGCTTTTAATAGCAAACATTGCTTTTTGACTCCTAACAGCGATTATGGTGTGATTTATTCTAATGTTACTTTGAAAAACAATATCAGTATTTAGATAGAGGCAAAAGTAATGTCAAGAAGTTACATTGTGATGCATTCCCAAAGAAATTCAAAATTAATTAGGAAAAAATACAATAGTGTTAAGGTTAACCGTGGTTTTAACAAATTTAAGAAAAACTTTGAATATAAATGATGAATGTTTTAAAGAGAAAGGAGGTGATTATATGATTGGAACTTTCTTGGCCGATGCACCAGCAACAGCAGAAAAAATAACAGCTAGTGATGCGATGACTAAATTATGAAATGCAATTATGACAGCGTTTACTAAAATGTGAGATATTATTGCTGTTAATATGCCACAAGTCGGTAACTTCTTTGCTGACTACTGAATCTTCATTTTTCCATTTATTTTGGCAATATTCTTTATTTGCTTTAAAATGTTTGAAAAATTACTTGGAGCGGTACGCTAACAAAAAAATAAAGTGAGGCGCAAGATGAAATTTTGCAAATGAGTAATAGAAAAAAATAACCATTTTATTGAATTGAATCGCACCTCATTTTTAATTTTATGACATTGGGGAGCAATTTGATACATTTACAACGGTTATTTTAAAAATATTGTAAGCTATTTATTTTTAGCGGGTTGTATTTTAATTTTCCTTTTTAAAATCGGTAATTTAACACAAATTAACAAAGTTATTAATTTCTTAAAAAACTCACCATTAAATATTGTTATTGGTTCATTAGGAACTGGAAAAACTGCTTTTCTAGTATACGCATCAAAATTATTAAAAAAGAAGAAATATCACATCGCATCAACCTTTCCATTACTATAAACCCAAAAATTAAGTTTAGGACATATGGGATTGTTAGACTTTGATTATCCGGTATTACCAGACAAAACCTTACTGTTATGAGATGAAACCAATTTATTTTTAGAAGGAACGGATTGGGAAAAAAATAATACCAAAAACGAAGAAACCGGTATTCAAGAATATTTCGCTCTGGCACGCCATTTTGGTCATATTGTTCTCGCTAGTGGTCAAAGATATAAACATATTTGAGTTAAAGTTCGTGATATTGCCAATAATGTGATTGTGGGCATTCGTAAAAAACCCGTTAATATTTTTCGTCCCTACTTAAAAGTCATTTATGGTACGTTTACGAGCATTGAAGAATATGAACGCTGACGAAACACCTTAATTGATGCTAAAAATAGTAAAAAGGGTCGTCGCATTAAATATCGCGATATTCCTGAACTTGATATTTATTTTTTTAAACTAAAAATTCCTTTACCGATATTAAACACTTACAATTCTTTTTACCTAGCGTTTTTAAGAGATTACTTAAATTCAAAAATTAATCCTGACTATGAAGATAAATATTATACTGACACGGCAATTGATTTAGAAGACTTGGAATACTTAAAAATGGATAAATTTAGCAAATTTTTAAGAAAAATGAAAGAAAAGGAACAATAAAAAATGGAAAATCTTGCAAAAATGGCCGACTTTCTTGCCCAAATGCTTTATAAAGTTTTTGATTTAATTTGAAGTCTTGAAGTGCCGGGAACGAATATTCAACTAATATTTCCTTTATTCTTAACGCTGGCTGTAGAATTTCTTATGGCAATTATTCTCGGATTTGGTAGTCAACAAGTTAATTTAGAAAAACAACGCCAATATGCGGTTAAAAATAAGGGGCGTTTAAGTGCGTGAGGAAAAGCTAAAAAACAAATGAAACCAATAAAAACAAAACAAGGTAACTAAAAATGTTTAAACTAATTATTATTTTTATCTTAATAACTGTTCTTGGATTATTGGCTGGTAGTCATTTTGAAACTTTAACGAATTATATTAGCGAAGGGCTTGCCAATTTCCAAAAGTTTATTACTAGTAATTTAACAATTTTAGAGCTATTTAAACCAATGGCCCGGACATTTTCGCAACATCCAATCGTTTTTATCATTCTTGGTGTTACTTGTGTACTTATTGCCTTATTTATTGTAATTAAAGGTAGGTAAAAAATGGAAAAATGAACTAAAAAACAAGAATTATAAATAGAGAATGACAAATTAAAAATTGTTAATGTCATATTAGAAAATAGTGTTAATACTCTTAAATACATAATAATGGAAAAAAATAAAGAAATTTTAGAACTAGAAAAGTGAAATACTATTCATATTAATCAAAAATCAGACTTAATAATTGAAAACCAAAAATTAAAAATTTTTAAACACGAAAGGAGAATAAAAATGAAAAAACTTTTAGCAAAATTATTTAAAAAAGATAATTCAAAAGAAAAAATGCCATTAAAATTAAAAATTAAAAATTCTTTTAAAAAGCAGTGGTTAAAAGTAGTATTAAGTATCATTTTTATTTTTATAAGCTTATTAATTTTTGCATTAACAGCAAGCAATGGATACTAAATGAATAACCGGAACAAGTGATGAATTTAATAATTTTATGAATAAAGAAATGGTTGATTTCTTTGGCAAATTCAATAGTGGTATTATGCTAGCAGGAATATTTGTTTTTTGATGAGGCGGAGCAATATATTTTGCAATTAAATTTGAAAAATTAATCCGCTTGATTATTCAGAAAATTAAAGCAAAAAGAGCCTTGAAAAATGAAATGAAACAAATTAATTAGTTCTTTAAAAAAATATTGATGGAGAATCTTACTTTACATTTTTATGATTACTATCTTTTTCATTCCATTTTTAAAATTGGAAATTAATGATTTGAAATTATTATATGAAAAATTTGAAGCATTAATTTCACTTATGATACTAGGATATTTAGATATATGCATTACAATAGCGGTAATTATAAATTGTAGCATTGAGTGGCTTATTAAAAAAATTAAAGAAAAAAGAACAATGAAAAATAAAATATTTTAAAGAGGAGTGATAAAAATGTTTATGAAAATATTTACCGTGTTAATTATTGGTTTTAATAACATTTTTGCCATTCTCCAAAACATTAACAATGACGAAATAACAACACAATCACTAATTAGAAACAAAAGACAAAACAATCAAGTGTCTGAAATTAACTTAACAAAAGCAGAATTTACAATATGAAAAAATGAAACTCCTTATAAACCTGCATCGGCGTGAAAAACAGAATTACAATTTTTATTAAATGATATAGAGAAGCAATCAGGAATAAAACCCATAAATCCTGTAGAAGAATTATGGAATAATAAAGGACGAATTCAAAGTTATATAAATCAAAATCAAGTTAATATTATTAAAAAACTTAACGAATTACAAATAAATACAAAATGAACAGAAGTTGAAAAAGAACAAAAACAAAATATTAAAATAAAAAATATTAAAATAAAATTTGAGTATCAAAAAGATACTTTTGCCGGTGTAAAATGAAACTGGTGAAAAATTCTAGAACTTGATGCACAATTGAAAGCCAAACCTACGACTGATATTGATTTACCAGAAACAACCCACTAACTTTGATGGCAACCACAACTATAACGATGTCATTGAGAACCTTGACTATTTAATGATTCATCGTGGTGATTTTGACAAATTTAATTACTCTTATCTTTATTGAACACCAGTATTTAATTTTATTGACACCTTAGAAAAAGGTTACTATAAAGAATTCACAATTAAAAACCACGGCTTTAAAAATGAAAGCTATTTTTATCATAAGACTTCTAGTAGTGAAGATGAAATTAATAAGAATATTTTAAAAATTAAAGCTTTTAATAAAACCTTAATCGCAGGTAATAACTATTTGCAATTACTACACGGTGAAACCGAAATCTGAAAATATGATACCAAAAGTACTAACGATTATTACCTAATTAAGTATCTTTTTGGTACCTTAAATTACCTCAATGTTAGATTTAGTTTTTTGCGCTATGACCCCGATTTAAAAAATGATATTTACTTATATTTTAAAAATAACATTCCTAGTATTAACGACAGCGATTACAAAAATGTTTTTGATGAAATCTATGAAATTCTCGGTAATTTCTTTGCTAGTTTATTTTATGCGACTTTTGATATGGACGAAAAAACTCATACTGAAATTGATTTTAAGGGTATAGAAAACTATAAGAAGGATTACTTTATTCAAATCGGTTTCTTTTATCGTTCATTAATTACCTTTTATCCCAAAAAATACTTAGTAAATATTATAGGAAACTCAGAATTATTACTAAGAAGTTATTTCTTTACTTTTGACAAAAAAATGCACCAAGATAATTACAATGCTATTAACAACACCAATAGTATTTATCAAATTGATTTTAATGTCCTTAAATCTTATGATAATAAACTGATTACCTTACCAACCAACAAAACCGCTAACAGTATTAATTATCTCAATACCGATATTGATATTCGTTATGGTATTAATATTTTTACCTTAACTTTTCCGCTTTATCACAAAGGTAATATCTCTAACTACAATTTTAAAATTTATGACTTTAATGTCTTAAATTCAACAGCCTTTATCCCTGATGGTTTAAATAACAGTGAATGAGACGATTTAATTCCGCCGGCAAATTGCAAATATTCCGGACGATGAATACCAACTTTTAATGATATTGGATGTGCCATTCAGAATGCTGGTATCAAAATGATAAACTGAATACTCACCGCTTCACAAATCATCACGATTTTGCGACCGTTAGCAATTATTGCAAAAGCAACAGTTAACTTTTCAACTGCTATTTTTCCAATTTTTAAAACGGTACCAGCTTTTTACTATACCTTTCAATTTTTAATCGGTTTTGCCATCTTTCTAATGATATTAAGAATTTTTATATAATATATATATATATATATATATTGAAAAAAATAAAGGAGTTAAAAAATGAAAATTTTAAGTATAATGGCTATTTTAGGATTAACAATATTGCCCGTAACTGCGTGCTCTAAAAAAATAAATAAACCAACGCTCTCAGACGGTAAAAAAAGTAATCAAGTGTCTGAAATTAACTTAACAAAAGCAGAATTTACAATATGAAAAAATGAAACTCCTTATAAACCTGCATCGGCGTGAAAAACAGAATTACAATTTTTATTAAATGATATAGAGAAGCAATCAGGAATAAAACCCATAAATCCTATAGAAGAATTATGGAACAATAAAGGACGAATTCAAAGTTATATAAATCAAAATCAAGTTAATATTATTAAAAAACTTAACGAATTACAAATAAATACAAAATGAACAGAAGTTGAAAAAGAACAAAAACAAAATATTGAAATAAAAAATATTAAAATAAAATTTGAGTATCAAAAAGATACTTTTGCTGGCGTAACATGAAACTGGTGAAAAATGATAGAATTTAATGCACAATCAGAAACAAATTAAAATACGAAAGGGGGCTCGTACAAAATTAACTGTGTCTCTAAGTAATTAACTTAAATTCACTTTGTCCTCAAATTTTATCATTAAATGTGAAATTGCACTACCTCGATTTTGAATTGACATCGTTCATTTGGGCAGTTCAACTTTTTTCATTTTTTATCCTTTTTATTTTGACAAAATAAAAACCAGTAATTAATTAAAATTACTGGTGTAAATATTATTCTTATTTTATCACAAGAAATTTAAACTTGTTGGGCTTGTTTTAATTAAAGTTATTGTTCTAAATAGCTAATATCGTTTTTATAAAACCTTATACTATAGTAGTAACTGTATTTGTTCTTACCGGCCCTTCTCTTTCTGATGAAAAAAATGCTTCACCGTTAAATGTTATTTTATCATTGTTTTTATCTATAGTAATTTCATTGGGTAATAAACTATATTTTTGTAAAATTTGCATTACTTCTGTAATTGATAATGTAACTATTTGTTCTTTATTGTTATCATCAATTATTTTGGCAGTAATATTTCCTGTAATTTTTTGTTTTAAATTTAATATAACTTTAGATGTAATTATTCTTACTGGATAAGTAATTTTTAATTTTTCATTGGGATTAAGTTCAAATTTATCAGCGGGTTCCTTAAAAATACTTAAAATCATTTCTTGTTCTTGTTTATTTGTGTTTGATAAATCAAAATTATTTGATAATTCATTAATGATTTCAGAATTTTTATTATTTATATTTGTAAAATCTGTTAATTTCATTTCATCATCAGAATTTATGTTTCAACCATTTAATTTATTTTCTTGTTTTGTTTTAGTTAATCCTGTTGTAATTTGAAATACTAATTTTGATTTTGAATTATATTCACAAGCAGGTACATTAAATGATCTTGTATTTGGAGTTTTATTGATAATTTCTTTATCAGAACATACATTTTCAGGAACATTAGATCATAAAAATGAATTTTCTTTTTTTGTTATTTCAATATCTGAAAAATTTAAATTATTAGTATCAATATAATTTATTTCCTTAAATTTTAAATTAGGATTTTCGTTTCGAAATTTAAAAAATAATGCTTTTTTAATCAATTCATTTAAATTAATAATTTTATTTTGCCCATTATCAATTGAATAATGTATTTTTATATTATTATTTAAATTATTTTTTATTTTTAATATAGCTGAATTTTTTGTCTTGTTAATAATTTCTAATTGTGAAATATCTAAATCAGGATTTAAATAATTTAATTCATTTAAAATTGCATTATCAGAATTATCATTAATTTTTCCTAAATTTCGATTTAAATGGTATTCACTATATTCATAAATATTACCATCTGCCGATCCAAAATATAATTTGTTATTTAATACTACACCAGAAGATTCATTTCATGAACCCGTTGTAATGATAACCCTTTGTTGTCCTGTGGCTGGATCATATTCATAAAAATTTCTATCTCCTGAGCAAAAATATAATTTATTATTTAATACTACTCCAAAAGTTCGAATTTTTTCATTTGCTGTCATAACAATTTTTTGTTGATCTGTAATTGGATCATATTCATAAACATTATGATCATCTGAACCGAAATATAATTTATTTTTTAAAGTAATTCCACCACCATGAATTCCATTTTTTGTTCTAATAACAATTTTTTGTTGTCCTGTGACTGGATCATATTCATAAACATTATGATCTTATGAACCAAAATACAATTTTTTGTTGAAAACTATACCCGAAAATCAAACTTCTCCTTCTGTTCTAATAACAATTTTTTGTTGATCTGTAACTGGTAACTGGATCATATTCATAAACATTATGATCTTTCGAACCAAAATATACTTTATTATTTAATACTATTCCAGCAGATATAATTATTCCCTTTGTTTTAATAACAATTTTTGTTCTATTTATTTTATTATTTTCATTATTGCTTCGTTTTTGTCTTTTATTATTTATATTTTCTATTTTTTCTTGTGTTGGAGTTGGATACGGACTATTGGCAACAATGCCCGATATTCCGCTTCCCGCCATTGTTATTGTACTTAATAAACTAAGTAATTTTTTCATTTATTAAATCCTTTTTGTGAATTTTTGCTAATTTAATAAATTTTTATAGTAATCACTCAATTCTTTCTTAAATTTATAAAGTTTAATTAATACAAATTAATTATAAATGATTAAATAATAATTTCTATCATTTTTCAAGGTTGTTGAATACTAATTCTAGAAAAAAAATTATTATTAAAACAGAAAAATAAACTAACGAAGTTAAACTTCATTAAAATTACTACCAAAGAAAGGTGATTTTTTATGTTAAAAATTAATAATAATGTAAAAACCTTAGAAAACAAGCATTGATTCAGTTTATTCGCAACCCATAAAAATATGTACACTAACAAATGCAAAAAACTAGCTAATGAATATAAAAAATTAGATGAATACTTATATAAATATCATTATCGCTTAAAACAAGGTTATAAAGTAGTTCATTTTGCTTTAAGAACAATTATTACAATTTTTGGTGATGTTACTTTTAAACGACGCCGATATAAATATTGAAATCAAAAATCAGGTAAATTTGAATATGTGTGTTTGTTAGATAAAGAAATTGGTTTATTGCCCAAACAACGCATTTATTTTGATGTCCAATTTAAAGTTTTAAGTCTTCTAGGTGAGGTGATGGTAAACGGTATCGCGATGTTTTAGATGCTCTGAATCATTGTTATATTTTAAAAGCTAGTATTTCAAGCATTTTAAATAAATATGATATTGCTGAATATTTTCAACTAGCAGAAAAAGAAACTAAAACTAGAATTGATGTCAAAAATAAGGATTTGTATATTCAACTAGATGAGACATTTTTAGCGACATTAGATCAGAAAGTTAAACAAGACCAAAGAATTCGTTTAGTTACTTTTCATACCGGACATAAAGAAAAAAAATACAAAAATGCTCGTAGAGAATTAGAAAACAAACGAGGTCATTTTCTAATGTTAAAAGTTGGTAAACGAATAAATACGATGGATTATCGTGACTTATTAATTAAAGAATTGCAAAAACATTATGTAAATATTAATTATGACAAAATAATTGTTTGCGGCGATGGTGCTACTTGAATTAGAGAAATTGCCAATAGTTTTGGTAATGTTAGATATATTTTAGACGGTTATCACGCTATTAAAAAATTAAAACAAACGGCATTTAATATTATTTTTGAAAATCGCAAAGTAGCATTAAATAGTTGAATTAAATTATATAAGGATGGCAATCATCAAGAATTAATCAAAACCATTCGTAATATTGCTAAAAATGAATTAAATAAAGATATTAAAACAAATTTAAGGAAGGCGAGTAATTATTTCAGTAATAATAAGCATGGTATTCATCATCAAAATTTAGAATGAAATATCGGTTGTAGCATTGAAAGTGATGTATCTCATTTAGTAAAACAACAATTAGGATATGGGGCAAAAATATATAATCATAAGAATTTAAATAATCTATCACATTTAAGAATGGCAAATTTAAACAAATTAAATGTATTACATTACATTAATGAAAATATTAATTCAGAAATAG
The DNA here is from genome assembly GCF_964019485.1 of Spiroplasma endosymbiont of Agriotes lineatus. Lineage (GTDB taxonomy): Bacteria > Bacillota_I > Bacilli_A > Mycoplasmatales > Nriv7 > Nriv7. The sequence goes on along the minus strand of NZ_OZ026448.1, from coordinate 604,935 downwards.
AAATCAGAAAAGAAATATATAAAAATTCATTATGAAATAAATATAATAATAAAAATGATGATAGTTGAATCAGCAAAGGTGACATTGTATATACAAATAAATATATTACATTTAAGTAAGTAAAAATATTAGTTAAAATAAAATTAATAATTTTTATTGTGTAAAAATTCAATAATATGATAAAATGGTAATGAATAAAAATGACAATAACAGGAAAGGCAGGGTTAGTTTAGTAATTAAATAATATAATTAGCTGATTGTTTTACTTCTTCAAAGCAATACCTAAGAAAACTAAACGCGACCCACAGAATTTTGGACAGCCCCTATTTTTTTGTTGTAAAAACTTATTTTAATGTTGTTTTTATAAGCGTTTTCCTTAGTTTTTATAACCTTTTATTGAGATTATGTTTGTTGATATTAAATATTTTGTTTTATTATTTATTTTCTAAATAAAATGATAATTAAATTGTCGTTGCTTTGCATTAAAAATTATTTAAAACTTTTTCTACCTAACAAAACTTTATGCGTCCGTAAATGATTATTTTTGCTTTTTTTAAAAATACCCAAGAAAACTAAACGCGACCTGAGATATTTTTAGCAAAATTAGTAAAATCATTTGAACTTTTACTTTAAACATTAGACTTGATACATAACCTTTAATTTTATCTACTATTTTGATAATATTATTTTTTAGGTGAAATACAAATGTTAGATAAATACAAAGATAAAAATGAATTTTATAGTCTAGTAGGCATAAAATGTTATAGTTATGTACCAAGTCTATTAAAAAAATGCTTGTTTATAAGTTGGAAATATTTTTTTCATTATTTTTTGTAGCTCTACTGCTTTAAATAACTTATTCGTCACTACTTTTTACTAATTCAAGTACATTCATTCGTTTTAATGTTTCAGTTGAAATTATATAAGTCAGTGTATAAATAATTGTAATCGTTGCTAATGTTATTGGTAAAAGTCATCATTGGAAATATAGGGGAATAATGAATCCAGTAAAAATTCCAATAGTTCATAAGATACCTTGACAAATAAATCAAGCACTAATAAATCCAACGATAAAGCCCATAATAGCAGCAGGAATAAACATTGATAAAGTTAAACTATTAATTTCACGATATTTAAATCCTTGAATTTTCATAATGGCCATTAGTTTAGCAAACTGATGAACAAGAAGGTTAGAAATCATTACAACAATAATTATGGATAGACTAATTGAACCTAAAATAAAGATAGTAGCAATACTAGAAGCCACTGTTGTTAAGTTTTTAATTAATTCTCGTTTTACTGTTAATAGTTCACTGTTAGTCACGGTGTTAGCAACATTATCATTTAAACTAGCAATTGAATAATCACCAAGAATTGAAGTTGTTGAATATCTACTAGTAACATCAGTTAATTCAGAATTAGATGATAATCGACCATTAAATCATAATGGTTCATCATTAAAAGGATCTTTTTTATAAATATCACTACTTGTTATAGCATTAAAACCAAGAATTTGATTAGCAACTCGTTGATTAACATAAATTTTTAGTTCACCATAAGATTCGTGAATTGCTTTAACTTGATATTTAATTTTTTGTGGTGTGGGGGTATTATCAATTTTTAGAATTTTAGGTATTTCTTTATTACCAATAGTTTTGCCGTCTAGTATGGCAATAAAAATATTTCATAATGGATTGTCATATGATTGATTTAAGAGATTTAGTGCTGATGTCATAAAGTTTTCATCAACAAATTTATTTTTAGTAGCAAATGGCACAAAGGGTCTAATATGTCATCATTTATTGTCGGGTGATTGTTCAATAACGAATTTATTATTATTTGTTGGTATTTTCACATTAATAATGTCTTTTAAAAATTCGTCTTTAATTGCTGGGTATTTGATATTATCAATTGTGATTTCTTCTTTGGGTAATCGTAAAATTATTTCATTTAAGTTACGATAGCTTTTAGCAGTGTCATCATCACCAATATCGTTTTCTTTATAACCATAATGGTTAGTTCAACCATAAGGAGAGTTATTATCATTAATACTTCATTTATCTAAAGGCATATTATAGATATTTTCAGAATTATTTTCGTCACGATAAATTCAAAAGGAAGTATGAGCAGGATATCATTTATTATTAGCACTCATATACTGTAATTGTTTTTGTTGAACTTCACTTTCAAAAATACTATCAACTTTTAAATTATGTTTTATTTGCATTGAACGATTAATAATTGTCGGAATCTTATCAAGTCGTTTTTCTTCTTGGATATATTTTGAACTTTCTTCCAGTGCAATCATGCTACTATTTGGTTTTATTCCTAGTGTTTTAAAAGCGACATTATTTAAGTTAGTATCATAATATGTGTATAATTCATCTTCATTAGCATTATAAGGTAAAGTATTATGAGTAATTGTTAAGCGTTCTTTTCTTCCGGGAATATTAAGAAATTCTTTAATATAAGAAGGAACAGCTGTTTCAATTGCATTCATTGTACAGGTTCTTCAATTATCGATAGTATTTATTTCGGCATTAGTTGTTAAAATGGTGTTTACCATTGGACAAATAATTGTGGATAATAATCCTAAAAGTTTGGGATTATTATTAAAATCCTTAGAAATTTGTTCTAATCAACCTAAAGAAATTCCTCTGCCTCCTGTTCAATAATAGTTATAAGCAATTTGTTTTAAAATATCATCTAAATTAATGTTTTTGGTATTATCACTAAGTTTTTTTCAAGAATTAGTAGGAGTATCTTTATAGTAATCAGCTACCGGACGAATTTCAGTAATTGGGTAATCAACGCTTTGATTTTGAGCATCAATCCCTTTTCAAGGGTATAAATTATACCGAGTTGTTGGGATATTACTAATCGGTTGTTGAAATTCAACATTAGTTTGATATTTTAAAAGTCCATAATAAGAATCATCAAGACTGCGAACAGCAGCCGGGATCATTAAAGCAATAGCGATGGTGAATGAAGCAATAAGAATTGTTACAAACATAATAATAATTTTCTTATATGAAACTGCTGCCAGCGCAAAACGAAACCGAGTTTTAAAGCTTCCAAATGCAAAGCATCTTTTGCGGATGCCATAAATTGCTTTTGAAGGTTTGTTATCACTGTGAGGTCGTAATAGGGTAATTGTATTTTTTGCTACTTGTTTATAAGCAGTAATTGTTACCGTAATTAAAATCACAATGATATTAATTGCTAAAGAAATTAGAAAAGGAATGATATCAAAATAAAAAATATTATTTGGAATCGTAAAGAAATTTTCAAAAATTCTTATTACTGCTATTTGTAAAACACTACCAATAATTCAACCAATTGGCACAGCAAGAATTGTTGTTATTAAGGCATAAGATCAATATGAACCAATAATTGTTTTATTTTCATAGCCTAATGCTTTCAAAACACCAATTTGTGTTGCATTGCGTTCAACTGTTTTTCTAATAATTAATACTGTTACAAAAACTGTTAACATTGTCATAAAAATAACAATAATAATACTAAATCAAATATATGTTCTAGTAATTATTAGTAATGAATTAAAACCACGATTAATGTAATTTTTACTGTCACTATTTTTAATCGTTGAAGTTATTTTTAAATCTTGAGTAATTTTTTGAATGTCTTGCGGATTATTATCGTAAGCTAACATTTTTTGATGAACAGTTTCAATGATGTTATTATTTTTTTTAAAATTATCATTAAGAAAAAGTCGAAATAATTCTAAATCATTGGCAATATTATTTCCTGTGTATGTTAAATATACATTAGATATATCTTCAATATCACTATAACGAATGAATTCATCACGAATAAACAATTGGTGGTTAACGAACAAGACAACTTCTTTTGCTGGATTGGGAAGAAAGTTTATTGGATGAACAACAGGTAAGGATGTAAAGTTATCGCCACCAATGCCAGTAATTATTAATTTATAGCTACCAATTTTAAGAGTATCACCAATTTTATAATTATATTTTTCAGCAAACTGAGGATTAATTACAATTTGATTAGCACCAGCGGGATAGGTGCCACTAATGATTTTAATATTATTTTTTTTGGGGTCATTATTAGGATTAATACTAATTACACGATAACGGATATTAGTAGCAAAATCAGAAAATAAGTACTCTTGGCGTAAATTAACATTAAAGTTACTTAATAAGCCAACTAATTTATTATGTTGATTTCATATTGCTTGCGAAATATCTCAATTATTTCTTAAAGATGTTCCGCCAATTGGAAGTGTTAGATATTTGGTAACATTTAGATAACTACTATTCTTATTATCATTTATGTGGTCGTTTGTTGGTTGTAAATTAATTTCATTATTATCTTTGTTAATATTCATTAAAATATTTCCTAAATCGCCTTTAAAACCTTGTTTAAAAAAAGCTTTATTATTAAAATTTGTTGCTTGAGGAAACTTTTTTTCATAATCTTCTTTTGTTAATTGTTGAAAAATATTAATTCCGCCGCCAAAAATTGGAACATTATCACTAGAAAAATCAGTTTCATTATTTATATCTCTTACTCAACTGTCGTCATTACGAGCATTAACAAAGTCTCTTAAAAATGTTTCTTTAAATGTTTTAACTTCGTTAACATAATTATCATCTGTTGTTTTTTTTGGATATTTAAGTTTATCATTATTAGCTTTATAAAGGTTAAATAAATAAAAGTCAAAAATTGGTTTAATGTATTCTTCAACCAAGGTTGCATATTGTTCATATAATATTTTAAATTGTTTATTAGGAATGCCATGATATTTTTTATGTAAAATTTGATCAAAGAGTGAATTTTTAAATGCCGGACTATTTGTATTAATATTTTCTCATTTTAGTAAATTTTTAAAGGAAATATTTTCAATCGTGATAGTATTGTCACTTGTTACTTTTTCGGTAATATCTAAACTTTTTGATGTTAATGGTAATAAACACCCCGTAGGATCGCTTTCATTCGCAATGGTAATTATTGGTGTATTATTATCTTTTATATTTTTGATAATATTAGATTCTGTTAATGAACTTTTACTGAAAGCAGTACAAATATTAAATGTTGGTGATATGCTTTGAATATTAGGACTATTTTTACTATTAAAGTGATAACTATAATTAAATGGTGTTGTAGCACTATTCATTGCTGTTTCACCATCTAAGAGTCATCTTGTCGTAATTCAAGTTGAGGTAATTGTCGTTGATAAGATAATAGTTAATAAAATTAATGAAATAATTTGAATTTTATGTTTAAATGCTCCTCAAAAGGCTTGCTTAAATAATTTGCTTCATTTTCAATGTTTCATAAATGATTTAACCTCAACATTAATAAATTATTATAAAAAAAATAAATATTTTTTAACATAAATAATTATATCAACTTATTTGTGAACGACAACCTTGTAAGAATATTGGTAGCAAGATTGGTTTTATTTTTTAAATAAATACTTGGATATTGGGACGCATAAAGTTTTGTTATGTAGGAAAATGTTTAAATAATTTTTAATGACAAGCAACGATAATTTAATTATCATTTTATTTGGAAAATAAATAATAAATGGAATAACAACTGGATAGGCTACAATAAGTTGGACCATAATTATTATATAGACTTCGAAATTATTAAGAAAGAAGGAATATAAAAATGGGAAATAAAACCTCATACTCTGAAGAATTTAAAAAACAAATTGTCATGCTATACAAAAATGGCAAAAGTGTTATTAATTTAGGGAAAGAATATAATTTACCAAAACCAACTATTTATAGTTGAGTTAAAAATTATAATAATTCTGGTTCATTTAAAGCAAAAGATAATCGCACACTAGAAGAAAATGAAATAATAACTTTATGAAAAGAACTTAAAGACTTGAAAATGAAAAATGACATTTTAAAGCAAGCCGCACTGATTGATAATGGCCAAAAAATAACAATAATTAATAGCAATAAGAAAAAATATTCAATAAGAAAAATGTGTAAATTATTAAATATTTCAAAATCCAATTACTATTATCAAATTAATAAATACACAAGGAAAATAGTGAATAATTATAATCAAGAAATTATCAGTGCATTTAACGCAAGCCGCCAAGTCTATGGAGCTCGAAAAATCAAAGTAGTATTAGCTCATAAAAGTATTAACCTATCTAGACACAAAATTAGAAATATTATAAAAAACAATAATTTGATATCAAAGTACACAAAAACAAAACTTAAATGCAAAAATATTCAAGTAAATAATGATCTAGTAAATAACATTGTAAACCGAGACTTTAATAATAGAAAAATAAATGAAATTATCGTTAGTGACTTAACTTATATAAAAGTGGGTTTTGGACGCATAAAGTTTTGTTAGGTGGGAAAAGATTTGAATAAATATTAAGACAGTCAGCAATGATTGTCTTTTTATTTTATAAGGTGTTAAAAATTTGTTCTTTGAAAATTAAATACAAGTGAATTAATAATGTTGATATGTATTAAAGCACGATAAATTGTGGGTGGTCGCCATAACCAAAAGAAGTTTACCAGTTAATAGATAACGCCCTATTAGCTATAGCAATTTGTTTCATTTTGCAATAAAAAAATGAATAGATGGGTTTCCTAAAAATATACACGCTATTAAATTAGTTCCAAAGGCAGGGCGCGAATATTAAAGTGTAAAAATTTCTATATGGGGGTATGTTAAGTTTAAAATTATTAAAATCTTTATCTAATTAAAAAACAAAATTTACTAACAAAGTTTTTTAAACACTTAAATCTGCGATATATAAGTGTTTAAAAAACTAAGTTAACTAACTTAGTTAATATAACTTAGTTTATCTATAAGAAAGATAATTTACTATGAAAAACATTGAAAACATTTTCTTAAATACTAAAAAATATCTTTTAAAAGAAACACAAAACGCAATGCTTATTAAAGCACCAAAAATTCCGTGATTTAATGAACAAATCGGTATTTGGTTTCCAGAGCGATTTGTTTATAAAGGAAAATATGAAAATTCGATTTGCATTGGAATAATTAAAGATAGTAAATATCAAGTAATTTCAATTAATCAAAAATAAAAAGAAACCAAATTAATTAAAGGACAAGAATTATTAGGTTTTTTCATTGCCGAAAAAGAAAACAACAAAAAAGATATAAATTATAACTATTTTAAAGGAGTTTAAAAATGAATATTGCGATTGGAATAATATTTATTATCATTTGCATCATGCTATTGGCATATTTTGTTTATAAAATTTATGCCAAAATAAAAATGCGAATTAAATATAAAAACGCCATTAAAAATAATACTGGTAATTCCACGAAAGACGAAAAATTATTTATTGCCCGCTTTGAAAAATGAGTTAAAGTTCCTAATTCAAAAGAAAATAACGCGAGTAAAAAATAATGTTTTGAGAAATTATTATGGAATTTTTAAAACTGTTTGTTTCGATAGAAAAAATGCCTGCACAGGCTGCATTTATTGCCGGATTAATTATTATCATTACTTTTCTTTTCGCCTTAATTTCAATTATGTATTTACCGATAAAAATGATTTTTGGGCGATAAAAAATGACAGTAAATTTAAAAGAATTTAATTGAGAATAAATTAAACAAACTTTCTGAAATTTATTTATTCAAATTATAACTATTCCGACTCATATTAGTGGCGGTAAAGAAATTGATTTAACCAAAGCACCGCTTTGACTTTTAATAGCAAACATTGCTTTTTGATTCTTAACCGCGATTATGGTGTGATTTATTTTAATGCTACTTTGGAAAACCATATCAGTATTTAGATAGGGAAAAAATTAATGTCAAGAAGTTACATTGTGATGCATTCCCAAAGAAATTCAAAATTAATTAGGAAAAAATATAATCGTGTTAAGGTTAATCGTGGTTTTAACATATTTAAGAAAAACTTTGAATATAAATGATGAATGTTTTAAAGAGAAAGGGGGTGATTATATGATTGGAACTTTCTTAACAGAAGCACCAGCAGTAACAAAAATAACAGCTAGTGATGCGATGACTAAATTATGAAACGCGATTATAACAGCGTTTACTAAAATGTGAGAAATTATTGCTGTTAATATGACACAAGTCGGTAACTTCTTTGCTGATTACTGAATCTTCATTTTTCCATTTATTTTGGCAATATTCTTTATTTGCTTTAAAATGTTTGAAAAATTACTTGGCGCAGTCAGTCCGCTAACAAAAAAATAAAGTGAGGTGCAAGATGAAATTTTGCAAATGAATAATAGAAAAAAATAACCATTTTATTGAATTAAATCGCACCTCATTTTTAATTTTATGACATTGTGGAGCAATTTGATATATTTACAACAGTTATTTTAAAAATATTGTAAGTTATTTATTTTTAGCGGGTTGTATTTTAATTTTCCTTTTTAAAATCAATAATTTAACACAAATTAACAAAGTTATTAACTTTTTAAAAAACTCACCATTAAATATTGTGATTGGTTCATTAGGAACTGGAAAAACTGCTTTTCTAGTATACGCATCAAAATTACTAAAAAAGAAGAAATATCACACCGCCTCAATCTTTCCATTACTAGAAACCCGAAAATTAAGTTTAGGGCATATGGGATTATTAGACTTTGATTATCCGGTATTGCCAGACAAAACCTTACTTTTGTGAGATGAAACCAACTTATTTTTAGAGGGAACTGATTGAGAAAAAAATAATACCAAAAACGAAGAAACTGGTATTTAAGAGTATTTTGCTCTGGCACGCCATTTCGGTCATATTGTGCTTGCTGGCGGTCAAAGAGATAAACATATTTGAGTTAAAGTTCGCGATATTGCTAATAATGTGATTGTGGGCATTCGTAAAAAACCCGTTAATATTTTTCGTCCCTACTTAAAAGTCATTTATGGTACGTTTACGAGCATTGAAGAATATGAACGCTGACGAAACACCTTAATTGATGCTAAAAATAGTAAAAAGGGTCGTCGCATTAAATATCGCGATATTCCTGAACTTGATATTTATTTTTTTAAACTAAAAATTCCTTTACCAATATTAAACACTTACAATTCTTTTTACCTAGCGTTTTTAAAAGATTACTTAAATGCAAAAGTGAATCCTGACTATGAAAACAAATACTATAATGACACAGCAATTGATTTAGAAGATTTGGAATATTTAAAAATGGATAAATTTAGCAAATTTTTAAGAAAAATGAAAGAAAAGGAATAATAAAAAATGGAAAATCTCGCAAAAATGGCCGACTTTCTCGCCCAAATGCTTTATAAAGTTTTTGATTTAATTTGAAGTCTTGAAGTGCCGGGAACGAATATTCAACTAATATTTCCTTTATTCTTAACGCTGGCTGTAGAATTTCTTATGGCAATTATTCTTGGATTTGGTAGTCTACAAGTTAATTTAGAAAAACAACGCCAATATGCTGTTAAAAATAAGGGGCGTTTAAGTGCGTGAGGAAAAGTTAAAAAGCAAGTAAAACCAATAAAAACCAAACAAGGTAACTAACAATGTTTAAACTAATTATTATTTTTATCTTAATAACTGTTCTTGGATTATTAGCAGGTAGTCATTTTGAAACTTTAACGAACTATATTAGCGAAGGGCTTGCCAATTTCCAAAAGTTTATTACTAGTAATTTAACAATTTTAGAGCTATTTAAACCAATGGCCCGGACATTTTCGCAACATCCAATCGTTTTTATCATTCTTGGTGTTACTTGTGTACTTATTGCCTTATTTATTGTAATTAAAGGTAGGTAAAAAATGGAAAAATGAACTAAAAAACAAGAATTATAAATAGAGAATGACAAATTAAAAATTGTTAATGTCATATTAGAAAATAGTGTTAATACTCTTAAATACATAATAATGGAAAAAAATAAAGAAATTTTAGAACTAGAAAAGTGAAATACTATTCATATTAATCAAAAATCAGACTTAATAATTGAAAACCAAAAATTAAAAATTTTTAAACACGAAAGGAGAATAAAAATGAAAAAACTTTTAGCAAAATTATTTAAAAAAGATAATTCAAAAGAAAAAATGCCATTAAAATTAAAAATTAAAAATTCTTTTAAAAAGCAGTGGTTAAAAGTAGTATTAAGTATCATTTTTATTTTTATAAGCTTATTAATTTTTGCATTAACAGCAAGCAATGGATACTAAATGAATAACCGGAACAAGTGATGAATTTAATAATTTTATGAATAAAGAAATGGTTGATTTCTTTGGCAAATTCAATAGTGGTATTATGCTAGCAGGAATATTTGTTTTTTGATGAGGCGGAGCAATATATTTTGCAATTAAATTTGAAAAATTAATCCGCTTGATTATTCAGAAAATTAAAGCAAAAAGAGCCTTGAAAAATGAAATGAAACAAATTAATTAGTTCTTTAAAAAAATATTGATGGAGAATTTTACCTTACATTTTTATGATTACTATCTTTTTTATTCCATTTTTAAAATTGGGAATTAATGATTTGAAATTATTATATGAAAAATTTGAAGCATTAATTTCACTTATGATACTAAGATATCTAGATATATGAATTACAATAGCGGTAATTATAAATTGTGGTATTGAGTGACTTATTAAAAAAATTAAAGAAAAAAGAACAATGAAAAATAAAATATTTTAAAAAGGAGTGATAAAAATGTTTATGAAAATATTTACCGTGTTAATTATTGGTTTCAATAACATTTTTACCATTCTCAAAAATATTAATAAAAGCAAAGCAATAACACAATTAAATAGAAATAAAAGACAAATTAATGAAACATACGAATTTACTTTATCAAAAGCAAAAATTAATTGAATGTGAGACGGATTTAGACAAAATTTTAGTATAGCCTTAAGTGAATTTGACAAAAATGAAAGCGGATTAAATAAATTACCAATTGATTTTAAAAATACATTAGCTATAAAAAATAGTTATATTTATTTAGATGAAAAAGGAATAAGCACATTAAAAACTGATAATCTTGGAAGAAATGGCGACTTAAAAGTAACAAATATCAAAGGTAAAATAATTAAAACACGGAATTTTTATAATTGATTAGAATTTAATTTTCAACATAATGTAAAAAGAGATTAGTTTGGGACTGTACAATTAACTGTGTCTCTAAGTAATTAACTTAAATTCACTCTGCTCTGTCCTCAAATTTTATCATTAAATGTGAAATTGCACTACCCCAATTTTGAATTGGCATTGTTCATTTTTTAGTCATATTTTAAAATGCTAAATAAAATATTTTAAAAACTGATAAATCATTAGGAAAAATCTTTTTATTTTTAACGACTTTTCTTGGTTGACTATTAACAGACTCTATTGTATTAGTTGTATAAATAATTCTTCTAAATTCTTGAGGATATTCAAGAAAAATTATTAAATTATCTCAGTTATTTTTTCATGATTTAGTAATTTGTGGATACTTTTTATTTCATTTTTCTGAAAAATGATCTAAAGCAACTAACGCTATTTCTTCATTAATTGCTGTATAAATTGATTTTAAATCATTAGCTACCAGTTTGCGATCTTTGTAAGGAACAAATTTTAAACTATTACGAATTTGATGAACAATACATAATTGATGTTGTGTTTTTGGAAAAACAGCTTCTATTGCATCAGACATTCCTGTTAAATTATCACTACAAGCAACAAGAATATCTTGTAATCCGCGATTTTTCATTTCCGTAAGATTATTCAGTCAAAATTTGGCTCCCTCATTCTCACTAATTCACATTCCTAAAATATCTTTTAAGCTATTTATATTAATTCCTAAGGCAAGATAAACTGCTTTATTTATTATTCGTTTATCTTGCTTTACTTTAACAACAATACAATCAAAATAAACAATCTGATAAATCTTCTCTAAATGTTTAATTTGTCACATTTTAACTTCTTCAATAATATCATTAGTTATTTGAATAATTAAACTTTCTGAAACTTCTGCTCCGTGATAGAATCCTTGCAATTGTGCTTTGATATCAGAAATTGTCATTCCTCTTGCATATAAAGAAATTACTTTTTGATCAAAGTTATCAAATTTTCTTTGTCTTTTTGGAATAATTACTGGTTCAAAAGTACTATTTCGATCTCTTGGTACATCAATTACGATTGAACCATTTTTAGTAATAATGGTTTTTTGTGTTCTGCCATTTCTTTTATTATGATTCTCATCAGTTTCAAGATGATCTTTAATTTCCGTATTTAACATTCTTTCAGTTAATTTTTTGATAAATTCCTGAAAAATATTATTACTTTTAAATAAATCTTGTGGATTATCAATATTTTCTAAAAAATAATCAACAACTTTAGCAATTGCATCAGGTTCTTTTTTTATTTTTTTTGTCATTTTCTGTTCTCCTTCGTTTAAGTATAATTCAGAATGAATTATCGAGACACAGAATTTTGGACAAGCCCTTTAAAAAAACTGTTAAAATACCACCTTTTTAAGATAGTAGTCTATGACGATAATATTTTTAAACAACTTTTTCATTTTTTCTTATTTTATCACAAGAAATTTAAACTTGTTGGGCTTGTTTTAATTAAAGTTATTGTTCTAAATAGCTAATATCGTTTTTATAAAACCTTATACTATAGTAGTAACTGTATTTGTTCTTACCGGCCCTTCTCTCTCTGATGAAAAAAATGCTTCATCGTTAAATGTTATTTTATCATTGTTTTTATCTATAGTAATTTCATTGGGTAATAAACTATATTTTTGTAAAATTTGCATTACTTCTGTAATTGATAATGTAACTATTTGTTCTTTATTGTTATCACCAATTATTTTGGCAGTAATATTTCCTGTAATTTTTTGTTTTAAATTTAATATAACTTTAGATGTAATTATTCTTACTGGATAAGTAATTTTTAATTTTTCATTGGGATTAAGTTCAAATTTATCAGCGGGTTCCTTAAAAATACTTAAAATCATTTCTTGTTCTTGTTTATTTGTGTTTGATAAATCAAATTAATTTGATAATACATTAATGATTTCAGAATTTTTATTATTTATATTTGTAAAATCTGTTAATTTCATTTCATCATCAAAATTTATGTTTCAACCATTTAATTTATTTTCTTGTTTTGTTTTAGTTAATCCTGTTGTAATTTGAAATACTAATTTTGATTTTGAATTATATTCACAAGCAGGTACATTAAATGATCTTGTATTTGGAGTTTTATTGATAATTTCTCTATCAGAACATACATTTTTAGGAACATTAGATCATAAAAATGAATTTTCTTTTTTTGTTATTTCAATATCTTAAAAATTTAAATTATTAGTATCAATATAATTTATTTCCTTAAATTTTAAATTATGATTTTCGTCTCGAAATTTAAAAAATAATGCTTTTTTAATTAATTCATTTAAATTAATAATTTTATTTTGCCCATTATCAATTGAATAATGTATTTTTATATTATTATTTAAATTATCTTTTATTTTTACTATAGCTGAATTATTTGTTTTACTAATAATTTCTAATTGTGAAATATCTAAATCAGGATTTAAATAATTTAATTCATTTAAAATAACATTATCAGAATTATCATTAATTTTTCCTAAATTTCGATTTAAATGGTATTCACTATATTCATAAATATTACCATCTGCCGATCCAAAATATAATTTGTTATTTAATACTACACCAGAAGATTCATTTCATGAACCCGTTGTAATGATAACCCTTTGCTGTCCTGTGGATGGATCATATTCATAAAAATTTCTATCTCCTGAGCAAAAATATAATTTATTATTTAATATTACTCCAAAAGTTCGAATTTTTTCATTTGCTGTCATAACAATTTTTTGTTGATCTGTAATTGGATCATATTCATAAACATTATGATTATCTGAACCGAAATATAATTTATTTTTTAAAGTAATTCCGCCACCATGAATTCCATTTTTTGTTCTAATAACAATTTTTTGTTGTCCTGTGGCTGGATCATATTCATAAACATTATGATCTTGTGAACCAAAATACAATTTTTTGTTGATCTGTAACTGGATCATATTCATAAACATTATGATCTTTCGAACCAAAATATACTTTATTATTTAATACTATTCCAGCAGATATAATTATTCCCTTTGTTTTAATAACAATTTTTGTTCTATTTATTTTATTATTTTCATTATTGCTTCGTTTTTGTCTTTTATTATTTATATTTTCTATTTTTTCTTGTGTCGGAGTTGGATACGGACTATTAGCAACAATTCCCACTATTCCACTGCTCACCATTGTTATTGTGCTTAATAAACTAAGTAACTTTTTCATGTTAATCAAATCCTTTTCGTGAATTTTTAATAATTAATAAAATTTACCGAACAATCAACATCCTTTCTCAAATTTGTACAGTCTAATTAATACAAGTTGATTATAACTTATTAAATAAGAATTTCTATCATTTTTTCAGGTTATTGAATAATAATTCTAGAAAAAAATTATCATTAAAACAGAAAAATAAGTTAACGAAATTTAACTTTGTTAAAATTACTCTACCAAGAAAGGTGATTTTTTATGTTAGAAATTAATAATAATGTAAAAACCTTAGAAAACAAGCATTGATTCAGTTTATTTACAACCCATAAAAATATGTACACCAATAAATGTGAACAATTAGCCAATGAATATGAAAAATTAGATGAATGCTTATATAAATATCATTATCGGTTAAAACAAGGTTATAAAGCAGTTCATTTTGCTTGAAGAAAAATTATTACAATTTTTGGTGATGTTACTTTTAAACGACGCCGATATAAATATTGAAATCAAAAATCAGGTAAATTTGAATATGTATGTTTGTTAGATAAAGAAATTGGTTTATTGCCCAAACAATGCATTTATTTTGATGTTCAATTTAAAGTTTTAAGTATTTTAGGTGATGGTAAAACGATATCGCGATGTTTTAAGATGCTTTAAATCATTGTTATATTTCAAAAGCTAGTATTTCAAGTATTTTAAATAAATACGATATTGCTGAATATTTTCAACTAGCAGAAAAAGAAACTAAAACTAGAATTGATGTCAAAAATAAGGATTTATATATTCAACTAGATGAGACATTTTTAGCGACATTAGATCATAAAATTAAACAAGACCAAAGAAAAGAATTCATTTAGTTACTTTTCATACCGGACATAAAGAAAAAAATTACAAAAACGCTCGTAGAGAATTAGAAAACAAACGAGGTCATTTTCTAATGTTAAAAGTTGGTAAACGAATAAATACGATGGATTATCGTGATTTATTAATTAAAGAATTGCAAAAACATTATGTTAATATTAATTATGACAAAATAATTGTTTGTGGCGATAGTGCTGCTTGAATTAGAGAAATTGCCAATAGTTTTGGTAATGTTAGATATATTTTAGATGGTTATCATGCTATTAAAAAATTAAAACAAACTGAATTTAATATTATTTTTGAAAATCGCAAAGTAACACTAAATAGTTGAATTAAATTATATAAGGATGGAAAATCCATCAAGAATTAATCAAAACCATTCGTAATGTTGCTAAAAATGAATTAAATAAAGATATTAAAACAAATTTAAGGAAGGCGAGTAATTATTTTAGTAATAATAAGCAAGGTATTCATCATCAAAATTTAGAATGAAATATCGGTTGTGGCATTGAAAGTGAGTGATGTATCGCATTTAGTAAAACAACAATTAGGGGGGCAAAAATATATCATCAAAAGAATTTAAATAACTTATTACATTTAAGAATGGCAAATTTAAACAAATTAAATGTATTACATTATATTAATGAAAATATTAATTCAGAAATAGAAATCAGAAAAGAAATATATAAAAATTCATTATGAAATAAATATAATAATAAAAATGATGATAGTTGAATTAATTATAAAGGTAATGCTGTAACAAACAAATATAATAGATTTAAGTAAGTAAAAATATAAATTAATATATATTAGTGAAAATTTAATAATATTAATAATTTTTATTGTGTAAAAATTCAATAATATGATAGAATGGTAATGAATAAAAATGACAATAACAAGAAGGGCGAGGTTAGTTTAGTAGTTAAATAATATAATTAGCTGATTGTTTTATTTCTTAAAAGCAATACCTAAGAAAACTAAACGCGACCGTGGGTTTTAAATGATTTTATGTGTGTCTCCTAATTGATTTGTATAATCGCGAGATTGTTGGTTATAGTTCCGGATCAAATAAAAATACAGAGTTGGTTTATCAAGCTATTATGCGAATTACTAGACCATTATCAAAAATTGAAATATTTCATACCGACCGAGGTAATGAGTTTAAAAATAATATAATTGATCAATTATTATCTACATTTAAAATTCAAAGATCATTGAGTGCGAAGGGTTGTCCATATGATAATGCAGTTGCTGAAGCAACTTATAAAGTTTTTAAAACAGAATTTATTAATGGTAGAAAATTCAATGATCTTGCACAATTAGAACTTGAATTATTTGATTGCATTAATTGATACAATAATCTTAGAATTAGAATACATGGCGGTTTAAATTATTTATCTCCAGTTACTTTTAGAAAACAAATGTCTATATAAAAATTGTCCTAAAAAGGGTTGCCAATCCAAGATTTAGTAAGTAAAAATATAAAATTAATATATATTTAGTCAAAATTTAATAATAATTAATAATTTTTATTGTGTAAAAATTCAATAATATGATAGAACAGCAACGAATAAAAATGACGATAACAAGAAAGGTATGGTTAGTTTAGTAATTAAATAATATAATTAGCTGATTGTTTTATTTCTTCAAAGCAATACCCAAGAAAACTAAACGTGACCATTAAAAAAACTGGTGTAATTGATTTAATATAAATGTGTTATAATCTATCTGTTAATATTGTTAAAAGCAACACATATATGAATTCATTAGTCTAGTGCTTATTAAATTAAGTGATTAATGTTAGAAGGATATGGAAGAAAAACGAAAGGAAATAAATATGGCAAGCGTTACTAAGGAACAGTTATTAGAAGCGGGGGCTCATTTTGGTCATCAAACTAAAAGATGAAATCCCAAGATGAAAAATTATATTTTCACTCAAAAAAGTGGAGTTTATATTATTGATTTACATAAAACAATGATTAAGTTAGAAGAAGCTTTAGAGTTTGTTAAATCAATAACTAAAATTGGTGGAAAAATTATTTTTGTTGGCACTAAGAAACAAGCTCAAAACGTTATTAAAGAACAAGCAGTAAGAAGTAATTCTTTTTATGTTAATAAGAGATGACTTGGGGGAACTTTAACTAATTTAAGAACAATTCAAAAAAGTGTTAAAAAATTATGAAATATTGAACGACGAGAAAAAACTACTGAGTTATCTATTTTACCAAAAAAAGAACAAATTTTAATTCAAAAAGATAAAGAGAAATTAGATAAGTTTTTAAGTGGAATTCGTCATATGCGAGCATTACCACAAGCAATATTTGTTATTGATACTAATGTTGAACACAATGCAATTAAAGAAGCATTGAAGTTAAATATTCCTATTATTGCTATTTGTGATACTAATAGTGATCCTGATGGTATTAGTTATCTAATTCCTGGAAATGATGATGCTGCTAAAACAATTGCTTTAATTTCAACATTAGTTGCCGATGCTATTATTGAAGCTACTGATTTAACTATTGTTAAAGAAGAAAAACCACAAACTAATGATAGTGCTGAATCAGTCCCGGCAGTTATTTTTCCAAGTAAAAAGGAAACAGAAATTGTTGAAAAAAATGACGGCGAGAAAGGAACTAAAGAATAATGCCAATAACAATAGAAATGATTAAAAGTTTGCGTGACCGTACTAGTGTTGGACTTATGGATTGCAAAAAAGCATTAGAGGCTAGTAATGGCAATATTGAAGCAGCGATTCAATGATTAAGAACAAATGGTATTGCAAAGGCACAAGCTAAA
The DNA here is from genome assembly GCF_964019485.1 of Spiroplasma endosymbiont of Agriotes lineatus. Taxonomy (GTDB): domain Bacteria; phylum Bacillota_I; class Bacilli_A; order Mycoplasmatales; family Nriv7; genus Nriv7. Next base: position 586,991 of record NZ_OZ026448.1, on the reverse strand, counting down.
CAAGCGAGAATTAATACTGAGGGATTATCAAAAATTTTAGTTGTTGATGATATAGCGATTATTTTAGAATTAAATTGTGAAACTGATTTTGTTGCTAAAAATAAATTATTTCTTGAATTATTAGATAATATTTTAACCTTATTTTTGAAACATCAACCACTTACTTTAGAAGCGGGATTATTGTTAAAAAATAAAGAAAATATTGTTGTTAATGATTTATTAAATGAGGCAACATATAAATTAGGTGAAAAGATTAGTATTCGTCGTTTTACGATTATTACTAAAAGTGATCAAGAGACATTAGTGGGATATAATTATGGTAATTATCGTATTGCTAGTTTAGTTAAGTTACAAGGTCAAGTTGATAATTATATTGCTAAAAAAATTGCAATGCATGTTGTGGCTTCAAAACCCGCCTTTATTAGTCGTGAAGATATTCCTCAAGATTTTATTAATAAGGAAATGAATATTATTAATAGTCAAATAGCAACAGAAAATAGGCCACAAGAAATTTTGGAAAAAATTAAACAAGGTCGTTTAGATAAGCAGTTAGCAAAATATTCTTTATTAGATCAACCTTTTATGTTTGAAGAAAAGAAAAAAGTTCAAGAAATTCTTAAAATGCATAATACAAAAGTTTTAGTAATGTATCGTTATGAAGTTGGCGAAGGAATTACTAAAATTGATTAATTTTTATTAATTAGCGATACATTAACATTGAAATAAAAATAAAATAAAGGAGACATAATTAAGTGTATTTATCAATAATAGTTTATTTCTTATTTGCATTTTATTTTGGTTTGATAGCAATAATTATTGGTAGTTTTACAATGTTTAACAAAGTTACATCAAAAGCAGGATTTTGAAATAAGAAACAATCATTGATTTTATTAACAATTATTGTAATGAATTTACCGTTACAGTTAACAACATTAATATTAACAATTACTAGTAAAACATATAATTTTTCCATTAGTGATAATTTATCATCAGATGATAAATTTGCTATTAGTTTATTAACAATAAATTTTGCTTTACTTATTTTTACTGTCGTTTATTGTATTTTAGTTTCTGATTATTTAGCTGTTAAGTTTACGAAGCGATTTGTTTTTCTTTTTGGACGAAAGATTCGGATTGAAAAAATTTATGAAATAAATGAGAATGAAAATGATTATTTAACAGTTCGGTTTATTGAAGGCTCTAGAGCAAAAAGAAAAATTAGTTGAAATAAAAAAAGTTTAACAACAAAATTTATTTTGGAAAATTATCAAGATTATATTCATAAGGTAATGAATTTAGAAGAAAATAATCTGCTTAACAAAAAACCACTTAAAAAGGTGCGTTCAAAAAAAGAAAAATAATAATATTTTAAAAGAAAAAATTTAAGATTTTAATTAAAGGTACGTATAAAGTTTTGTTAGGTAGGTAAATATTTGGATAAGTATTAAGACAGTCAGCAAGTAATAAAGTTTATAATTTTAAAATCAAAAGCTTACAAAAAATGAGGTTTCATTCTGGTAATTTTCACTATCTTCCGCCAGGAACAACTAAATTTATAGAAGTTAATATAAATAAAAAAGATAATAGCAATTTAAATGAAAAATTACCAGAATTAAAAAACTTAAGAAATTTTAATTTTAAATTTATAAAATCAGAATTCTATAACAATCAAAGCAAAAGGCACAATTTTAAATGACGACAAACAAAATGATAATACAACAGATTACAGTTTAATATGTACAAATGATTTTGAAATTAAAATTAAAAATCTATAATAACTAAATTTAAAAACTGTTAAAATTAAAAAAATTAACTACTCAAAGAAAGATAATTTTTACAGTAACAAGACCTCTAAACAACTATAAGCAGGGATTGTACAATTAACTTGTGTCTCTAAGTAATTAACTTAAATTCACTCTGCTCTGTCTTCAAATTTTATCATTAAATGTGAAATTGCACTACCCGAATTTTGAATTGGCATTGTTCATTTTTTAGTCATATTTTGAAATGCTAAATAAAATGTTTTAAAAACTGATAAATCATTAGGAAAAATCTTTTTATTTTTAACGACTTTTCTTAATTGACTATTAACAGACTCTATTGCATTAGTTGTATAAATAATTATTCTAAATTCTTGAGGATATTCAAGAAAAATTATTAAATTATTTCAGTTATTTTTTCATGATTTAGTAATTTGTGGATACTTTTTATTTCATTTTTCAGCAAAATTGTCTAAAGCAACCAACGCTATTTCTTCATTAATTACTGTATAAATTGATTTTAAATCATTAGCTACCAGTTTGCGATCTTTGTAAGGAACAAATTTTAAACTATTACGAATTTGATGAACAATACATAATTGATGTTGTGTTTTTGGAAAAACAGCTTCTATTGCATCAGACATTCCTGTTAAATTATCACTACAAGCAACAAGAATATCTTGTAATCCGCGATTTTTCATTTCCGTAAGATTATTCAGTCAAAATTTGGCTCCCTCATTTTCACTAATTCACATTCCTAAAATATCTTTTAAGCTATTTATATTAATTCCTAAGGCAAGATAAACTGCTTTATTTATTATTCGTTTATCTTGCTTTACTTTAACAACAATACAATCAAAATAAACAATCTGATAAATCTTCTCTAAATGTTTAATTTGTCACATTTTAACTTCTTCAATAATATCATTAGTTATTTGAATAATTAAACTTTCTGAAACTTCTGCTCCGTGATAGAATCCTTGCAATTGTACTTTGATATCAGAAATTGTCATTCCTCTTGCATATAAAGAAATTACTTTTTGATCAAAGTTATCAAATTTTCTTTGTCTTTTTGGAATAATTACTGGTTCAAAAGTACTATTTCGATCTCTTGGTACATCAATTACGATTGAACCATTTTTAAGTAATAATGGTTTTTTGTGTGTTGCCATTTCTTTTATTATGATTCTCATCAGTTTCAAGATGATCTTTAATTTCCGTATTTAACATTCTTTCAGTTAATTTTTTGATAAATTCCTGAAAAATATTATTACTTTTAAATAAATCTTGTGGATTATCAATATTTTCTAAAAAATAATCAACAACTTTGTCAATTGTATCAGGTTCTTTTTTTATTTTTTTTTGTCATTTTCTGTTCTCCTTCGTTTAAGTATAATTCAGAATGAATTATCGAGACACAGAATTTTGGACAGGCCCACTAAGCAACTTTTTCATTTTTATTCTCCTTTCTATTTTGACAAAATAAAAACCAGTAATTTTTAATTAATTACTTACTGGTTTGGATATTTTTCTTATTTTTACAAGAAACTAAGTTATTTGTTTTAGTTGTTAAAAATTATTATAAATTGGACGAAAATTAAAAATTGGTTGAGGATCGCTTTCACCTGTTCTTGATATTGTTACTTTTCATTAAAAATTATTTAAATCTTTACCTACCTCTACCTAATAAAACTTTATGCGTCCATAGTTATGTACCAAGTCTAATGTAAAAACCTTAGAAAACAATTATTGATTCAGATTATTCGCAACTCATAAAAATATGTACACTAACAAATGCGAAAAATTAGCTAATAGACTTGGTAAATAACCTTTAATTTTATCTACTATTTTGATAATATTATTTCCTAGATGAAGGATAAATGTTAGATAAATACAAAGAAGAAAATGAATTTTATAGTCTAATAGGCATAAAATATAAAACCTTCATGAAAATGGTAGAAATTTTAAAAGAAGTTGAAGCTAAACAAAAAAATTGGTGGTAGACCAAATAAATTATCAATAGAGCAAAGATTACTTATGACTTTAGAATACTAAAAAGAATATAGTACATATCGTGTTATTGCAAAAAAATATAATATTAGTCATGTTAGTTGTATTCGTAATATCTTTTGAGTTGAAAATACTTTAATAAAAAATAGTCACTTTCATTATACCCGGCAAAAAGATATTGTTGGAAAATAAGGGTACTAATAATAATTTATTAGCAATTGATACTACAGAAATTTCAGTTGAAAGAATTAAAAAAACTAAAATTGTTATTTTCTGGTAAGAAAAGGCAACATTCATTAAAATCGCAAATAATTATTGATTTATTTAGCAATAAAATTATTTCAGTAGATTTTTATTATTGCAGTATTCATGATTATAAGTTATCTTTAAAATCAAATACACTTATAAATTCAAAAATAGAATTAGTTGCCGATTCAGGATATCAAGGTTTGCAAAATGTTCATAAAAATACATTATTTGGATAGGCTACAATAAGTTGGACCATATTTATGCGGACTTTCAAATAAAATAAAATTATTAAGAAAGTAGGAATATAAAAATGGGCAAAGGTTCATATACAGATGAATTTAAAAAACAAATTGTCATGCTTTATCAAAACGGGAAAAGCATTATTGAAATTATTAATGAATATGGTATTTCAAAATCTGTTATTTATAATTGAATAAAATCATTCGATAATTCTGGTTCTTTTAAAGCAAAAGATAATCAAAGTAATGAAGAAAATGAATTAATTTACTTACGAAAAGAATTAAAACAATTACGAATGGAAAACGATATTTTAAAGCAAGCGGCACTGATAATGGCCAAAAAATAACAATAATTAATAACAACAATAACAAATATTCAGCGAAGAAAATATGTAAGATTTTGGGTTTATCAAAATCAACGTATTATTATTATTATCAACCTAATAAATGCACTAACAAGCAAGTTAATAACTATGAACAAGAAATAGTTATCAGTGCGTTTAATAAAAGTCGCAAAATTTATGGGGCTCGTAAAATTAAAGCCGTTTTAATAAGAAAAGATATCATCTTATTGCGGCAAAAAATCAGATGCATTATGATCAAAAATAATTTGGTTTCTAAATAAACCAAATTAAAATATCGTAATCACAAAACAACAGCTAATAATGCCCAAATCAGCAATGTTTTAAATCATGAATTTAATGACAAAAAACCTAATGAAGTTGTTGTTAGTGATTTAACATATGTGCAAGTTGGTGATAAATGACACTATATTTGTTTATTAATTGACTTGTTTAATCGCGAAATAATTGGATATAATGCTGGGCTAAACAAAACCGCCGAACTAGTTCAACAAGCTTTTCATAAGATAACACGATCATTAAAGCAAATAATTTTATTTCATACCGATCGCGGTAATGAGTTTAAAAATAAAATCATTGATGAAATTTTAATAACCTTTAATATTAAAAGATCATTAAACAATAAAGGTTGTCCTTATGATAATGCTGTGGCCGAAACAACTTACAAAACCTTTAAAACAGAATTTATTAAAGGTAAAAAATTTGAAAATTTAACACAATTAAAATAAGAACTATTTGATTTTGTTAATTGATACAACAATATTCGAATTCACGGTAGCTTAAATTATTTAACACCCGTTGAATTTAGAAAATGGCAGTCTACATAAAAAATGTCCTAAAAAGGATTGCCATTCAAATCAAGAGTTTTCTATAAAATTAAAAAAAATTTTTATTTTTATTCATAATGCTTTTTAAGTTGTAATTCCTTTAAATATAATGCTTTTAAATCATCAACATTAGTTACTTTTTTACATAAATGTTTAATTTGTAAAAAATTTTCTACTAAATCAACACGATGATAATCTTCAATTAACTTAAATTTTTTTCATTCTTTTTTCAATAAAAATAAATTATTTCTTGTAACTACTTGTTCTAAAACACTCGGATTTAAATTATCATAAACCGCAACAAAAAATTGATCAGTTTTAGCATTAATAACACTAATCGCCTGCTTGTTACCAACTTGCAATAATAAACTATTCGTAACAAAAACTTGCAACGCCTCATTAACTGCTTTCATTGTTTTCGCAATTGTAATCCCTACCCGAATTCCAGTATAACTTCCCGGACCAACGGTTAAATACAAACCATCAATATCAAATCAACTTAATTTATTATTAGTTAACATTTCATCAATTAAAACTGTTGCCCTCTCGGTATGTTTTTGATGATTTCAAATTTGTAAACTATCTAATAAACCACGATCATCTTGTAAAATAATTACTAAATATCCATTTGTTGTATCTAAAAATAATGTTTTCATTATTCTTCACCTTCATTTAATGTTCATAAAATATTTAAACCAATAAAAATTAAATCATTAATAAATTGATAATCTTGCAAAATATTTTTAACAAAAAAATAATTACCACTCAATATTATTACTAATGAATCTTTTAATTGTTTTTGATAAATTTCAACAATATCTTTACCTTTAATCGCCATTGCATCATTGCATTGCATGTCCATAAATAATACCAACACTTAAGCAATCTTTAGTATTCTTGACAATCATTTCTTGTGGCAAAAATCAAGGATCTTTTTTTAACAAAGATGCTTTTTCAATTAAAGCTTCACTACTTGTTAGTAATCCCGGTAATATTGTACCACCAATAAACAAATTATCTTTAATACATGAAACCGTTGTTGCTGCCCCGCATATCAATAATAATTATATATCCTATTTGGATAAACACTAACAGCGCCTATCGCTACCGGGTCGCGTTTAGTTTTCTTAGGTATTGCTTTGAAGAAGTAAAACAAACAGCTAATTGTATTATTTAATTACTAAACTAACCCCGCCTTTCTTGTTATTATCATCTTTATTCATCGTCATTTTATCATATTATTGAATTTTTACACAATAAAAAATTATTAATTTTATTAAATTTTCACTAATATTTTTAATTACTTAAATATAATATATTTATTTGTATATACAATGTTACCTTTACTATGGATAGGCTACAATAAGTTGGATCATAATTATATAGACTTCGAAATTATTAAGAAAGAAGGAATATAAAAATGGGAAATAAAACCTCATACTCTGAAGAATTTAAAAAATAAATTGTCATGCTATACAAAAATGGCAAAAGTGTTATTAATTTAGGGAAAGAATATAATTTACCAAAACCAACTATTTATAGTTGAGTTAAAAATTATAATAATTCTGGTTCATTTAAAGCAAAAGACAATCGTACACTAGAAGAAAATGAAATAATAACCTTACGAAAAGAACTTAAAGACTTAAAAATGGAAAATGACATTTTAAAGCAATCGACACTGATAATGGCCAAAAAATAACAATAATTAATAGCAATAAGAAAAAATATTCGATAAGAAAAATGTGTAAATTATTAAATATTTCAAAATCCAATTACTATTATCAAATTAATAAATACACAAGGAAAATAGTGAATAATTATAATCAAGAAATTATCAGTGCATTTAACGAAAGCCGCCAAGTCTATGAAGCTCGAAAAATCAAAGTAGTATTAGCTCATAAAAGTATTAACCTATCTAGACACAAAATTAGAAATATTATGAAAAACAATAATTTGATATCAAAGTACACAAAAACAAGACTTAAATGCAAAAATATTCAAGTAAATAATGATCCAGTAAATAACATTGTAAACCGAGACTTTAATAATAGAAAAATAAATGAAATTATCGTTAGTGACTTAACTTATATAAAGTAGGTTTTAAATGATTTTATGTGTGTCTCCTAATTGATTTGTATAATCGCGAGATTGTTGGTTATAGTTGCGGACTAAATAAAAATACGGAGTTGGTTTATCAAGCTATTATGCGAATTACTAGACCATTATCAAAAATTGAAATATTTCATACCGACCGAGGTAATGAGTTTAAAAATAATATAATTGATCAATTATTATCTACATTTAAAATTCAAAGATCATTGAGTGCGAAGGGTTGTCCATATGATAATGCAGTTGCTGAAGCAACTTATAAAGTTTTTAAAACAGAATTTTATTAATGGTAGAAAATTCAATGATCTTGCACAATTAGAACTTGAATTATTTGATTACATTAATTGATACAATAATCTTAGAATACATGGCAGTTTAAATTATTTATCTCCAGTTACTTTTAGAAAACAAATGTCTATATAAAAATTATCCTAAAAAGGGTTGCCAATCCACTTAACTATTTTAATATTTTTAAATAATCTTTTTTCATGATTTCTCCTCTATTTATTTCTAGTAATTTTTAACTTTCTTAATACTTCATCTTGTAAAGCAAACATGATATCTTCTTCTGATTTAGTTTGATGATCATATCCCAATAAATGTAACAAACCGTGTAAAAATAAGAACGATAACTCTCGCAATAAATTATGTTCATATTTATCCGCTTGTTCTTGTGCTAATTCAAAACAAATAAAAATATCACCTAAAATTCGCATATTAATCATCCCATAAAGCTTTTGATTATCTGGTTCAACGGGAAAAGATAGCACATCAGCAACATAATTTTTTTGCCGATAAGTTTGATTTAATTTTAAACTCATTTCTTTACTAATAATGTTTAACGATAATTCTAAAGCATCATCAATATTTAACATATCAGTTATTGTATTTAAAATTTTATGTCACGAGTTAGCATAAAATGTAACATCAAATCCATCATTATTAATGATATCAAAATTATTTTTCATATCTTACCTCATTAATTAAATTATATCAAATTAATTTAGTTTTAAAATATTGTAATAACTTTTACTATTATAACAAATGGTTTTATTAATAAGTATTGCTAGGGCAGGGTTAGTTTGGTGATTAAATAATATAATTAGCTGATTGTTTTATTTCTTTAAAGCAATACCTAAGAAAACTAAACGCGACTCTTTTTAAGAACTAGTTTACTAAAAAACAATTATTTGCTATAATTACCTTTGGTTTTATAAATAAAATAAACTAAGGAGACAACGATGGCAAATATCAAATCACAAATTAAACGCACAATAACAAATGAAAAAGCAAGACAAAGAAATGTTAATATCAAATCAACAACAAGAACAGCAATTAAAAAAGCTAAAATTGCAATTACCAGTAATGAAACTAATATGCAACAAACATTAAATCACGCTATTTCAATGCTTGACCGAGCGGAAAGTAAAAATATTTTTCACAAAAATAAAGTTGCCCGAATAAAATCTAAACTAGCTATTAAAGCTAATAATATTAATATTAAAGAAACTAAATAAGAAAAGAGTGTTAACTAACACTTTTTTGGGCCTGTCCAAAATTCTGTGTCTCGATAATTCATTCTGAATTATACTTAAACGAAGGAGAACAGAAAATGACAAAAAAAATAAAAAAAGAACCTGATGCAATTGATAAAGTTGTGAATTATGACGATTATTAGGGGGGTGAAGTCAACTGAGAACGCGTTGCCAAAATGCAAGACTGAGGTGTTGTGTTGCAACCGAAATTCATGGTGCTATTATTAATTCACGATGGGGGCTGGTCTAATAACATTCCTTTAAGTATTGACAAATTAAATGATGATGACAAAAATAATGTCATGTGGGTGTTAGAAAAATTCGCTCGTCAAGTTCTTGATTTAAATAGATATCCATTTTTATCAAAATCATATCTTGATCCTTATGAAGATTTAAAACAAAAACATAATGCATTACAACAACCAAAATGAGACCAAGCATGAGAATAATACGATGTCTACAAAAGCGGAGCAATTCCCTTTCTCGAATATCGCATCCAAATCAGAGAAAAATAATTAGAACAAATGGAAGAAGATTTAATAAAATTTAATTCCAATTCAAAACCTACACGAATTACTTGTAGATTAATTAAATCTTATAAAGAAAAAATTCCATTAAGAAAAACAAAAATTGCTAAATTAAAATCTGAATTGAATTTGCTGAAAGCAAAAGAAATGCAAATTAAAAAAGAAAAGTAACTTTATTTAACCCTTGAAAATGAAAATCTAAGATTAAAAAAAGAAATTTTAGAAATGGAACTAAAACTAAAAGAAACAAATAGAGAAAGGTAAAATATGCCAAGTTTGGCATATTTTATTAATTTTATAGACATGTATTGATAGCATTAAAAAATTTTTATGGTATGGCAACTCTTTTTTGGACACTTTTTATGTAGACTGTTGTTTTTTCTAGGAGCTGTTCAATTAACTATGTCTCTAAGTAATTAACTTAAATCCATTCTGTCTTCAAATTTTATCATTAAATGTGAAATTGCACTACCCCAATTTTGAATTGGCATTGTTCATTTTTTAGTCATATTTTGAAATACTAAATAAAATATTTTAAAAACTGATAAATCATTAGGAAAAATCTTTTTATTTTTAACGACTTTTCTTAATTGACTATTAACAGACTCTATTCTATTAGTTGTATAAATAATTCTTCTAAATTCTTGAGGATATTCAAGAAAAATTATTAAATTATCTATACAATATTGAAAATACTAATTGAGGTGGTGGTGGTGACAATGTGCCAAGCAATTATTCCTGTTTTGACAATATTGAAAATATTAATGAATCAAATAAAAATTAGAGTAAAAGTAATTTATCTTAAAAACAGCAATTAAAATAAAGTTGCTGTTTTTTATTTTTTCAAAATAGAAAGGATGATAAATAGTGAATGAAAAAATTACTTAGTTTGTTGTCAATATTTTTGTTATCGTTTGCAAATACAATGACTTTGATTAGTTGTGGCAATATTGCAAATAACAAAGTACCTTTGCCACCAACTAATTTAAATAATAAGTTAAAAATTAATTTTAGAAACAAATATTGATTTAGAAAAAATGTACTTACCCCACCCCGTTTTAATACAAAAACGAGGTTATAAAGGAATTTTCTTTAACTGATATAAGGACAGATACAATCAAAAATTTAACTAATGCCTTTTTAAGGCAAACAGATAATAATTTATCAATTAAATTTAAAACAGAATTTAGTACTTACGAACAATTGCAAAATTATTTGAAAATAGAACAACAAAAATATTGGAAAAATTTACTTAATAACATTTGTCAACAATACCAAGATAATTTAAAGCAACTTATTTTATTATTTTATAATTTTGTTGCTAATATTTGAAATAAAACAAACATAAATGAAATTTTAAGGAAAATAGAAATTAAAAATATCATTGATGGTGATACCAATCTCTTAGGACAAACAAATAATCATCAAACTATTTTCATAAACAAAAAGATTTTATCTTGTGCGTTTGAAAAAACAATAAATAGTGAATGATACAAAGGACAATTTACAACCAATAACTTTTTTCATATTTTAATCCACGAATTAGGATATATCTTTTATTTTTATGATTGAGAAACATTTAAAATCAATCATATTTTTTATTTAAAGCAATTCTTAGCACAAAAAATTAATAACTTAAATAAATTTTCAGAACTGAACAAAGAAAAAGTTTTAAAGATATTTGCCAAGAGTAATTATGGATTAAGTGATGATGACGAGTTATTGGCAGAGGGTTTTGCATATTGGTTATTAACAAAACAAAATATGCAAACAAAAATATGAGAATTTTGAAACGAATATTTTACAAGATATTTACCACAAATAAGAGATAAAAAAAGAAAGGAAGTGTAAATGATGTTAAACACAATAATTGGAATGATGGGAACAATTGCCATAATCGGCTTGTTTGGTTGTTCATGAAAGTTTCTTGGTATTAAATTGCAAAAAATGAAAAAACAAATTGAGTTAATCAAATATAAAAAAACTTGCCAAATAATATTATATGTTAGCATAAGTTGTTTTGTGTTGTTTTTGTTAGTAATTGGATTGTGATTTGGACTAATATATTCGACTTTGAAATATAAAGGAGTAAATTTAATGAACTGAAAAATTGAACTTATAACAATATTTGTACTATTTACTATAAATATTTTATGACAAATAATAACTGGATTTATTGTGTTTAAAAAAGAAATAAGTGAGCAAAAAATGCTTACTTTATTAATCTAACCACTACTATCTTTTATTTTTGGTATTTTAATTATGAATATTATAAAAATTATTTTATGTTTTATTTCTTAATAAATACTAGTAAACAGAAAGGTGGTTTTATGATATGAAAAAAACTATATTGGTGTCACTGTTATTAACAGTCGCAATTGGTATAAGAGATTTACTTATTTTTAAATCAACAATCAATGATAATTATTTGATATCAAAACAAGAGAAAATTATTAGCAAAAATGCAAAGAAAAGTTTTAATCCAACAGCGCCAATTTTTACAAAAAATATTAATTGAGATAATGATATTGATGCCGAAACAAACGGAACTTGGGGCGGTGAGATTTATACAGAAAAAGTAGAATCAGCATATTATTATGTTAATATACTGAATTATGCTGATAGTTGAAATGATTTTAAAAATAAGTACAAACAGATTAAAATAGATTTTGAGGGTTATGTTGATTATAAACAAAGCAGCAAAAGTTGATTATAATACACTTATCACTATATCGATATAAATAAAATAAGTGGCATAGCAAAAACATCGCAGATTTTTCATCACTATCAAGGTTATACACAAAATGAAGAGTGAGTCTGAGCAGATGTAAGATATCAATTAGAAAATAATCAAATTAAAATTGATTTTCTAGTTTATGCACGAGCTAAAAACGGATGAAATTCAATGAATACATGAGCTAAAACATGATTAAAAATTAATAAACTAATTTTTAATACAAGTTTTAGTTTTAATGATATGAAAGGTAATTTAACAAGGGAACTAAATAAAGAAGTTAATTATTATTCTATTATTGATAATAATCCACAAAGTTCTCATAATTGAAACCAAATTAAAGAACAAATGGATAATAAAATCAAAAAAGCACTAAATGATAATAATGATACCCAAGGATGAATTGAATTTTTAAATCCAAATTATTAGTTAGAAAAAAGAAATAATGTTTATTTTATAAAAACAATAATTAACATCCGTAATTATCAAAGTGGTAATTATGAAATGTGAGAATTTAAAACGCCACTAAATTTTAATAGTGATTATATTATTGCTAATGCCAAAAATCAAATCAAAAACGAATTAAAACAAACAATTATTTATCAAAGCGATACAATCCAACCAATATTTTAGATAAAAGTAATTGAAATTCAATTAAAACTATCTTAGATAATAAAATATTTAATTTTTTAAGCAAAAAAGGAAAGATAATGGAATGAAAAAAAACTTATTAAACCAAATTATGCCTTAATAACAGAAAATAACAACTATTATCTTAAAACAAGTCTTAATATTTATAATCATTTAACAGAATAATAAGAAAATTGAGTTTTTCAAACAAAATTAAATTTTTCATTAAGTGCAAAATATTGAAAAAGTAAAATTCAAGAACTGATTTTAATAACGCCAGGAAAAATTAGTGATGAAAAGGGCATTGAAATGATTAATGATGTCGAAGAAGTTATCAATAACGGGGGGAATAAATATAATAAAGGAATAATAAAATATCATACAACAACATTTTTTCAATATATTGAACCAAAAGAAAACAACAATGATCCTGGTTATGATATCGTTAAAATAAATGGGGTTAATTTAAACGCTGTTAATGGTTTATACACATATATACTTTTGATGATAAAGAAAAAGTTAATAAATATGAGCTTGAAATTATCCACAGACCAAACCCCAAAATTAAGGGAGATTTTGGAGGTAATTTTAAGTTAACCATTTTAATTGAAACAATTACTCCATCATTGCAATTAAAATTAATGGGATTAGGGCCAAAAAACATCGATTATGAAAAACTAACAAATGAATTTATCAAAGACCCTAGCAATGAAAATAAATCAATCAAAAACCCCAATTATGATTATGATATCGGTTATTTAGCAGAAGCAAGTGCAGTCGGAGCTGGTTTTGAAAACTTTTACAATAATGACAACATTGAAAAAGTTATTCGTTATTTATCAAATGAAAAGTTAGATACTAAATTTGAAAATGGTTATCAATTAGAAAAAAACAAAACTAGTGATGTTAATACCAGTGCTGGTTGATTTCATTTTATCATTCAGCAAAAACGCTTTAATGATTTAAATGGGAATACTCAAACGCCATTTTTATCAACATAAATTTATCTATGTTGATAAAAATAAAAGTTCAAATTATCAGTATTTTTTAAATTCAGTTGATAGTAAAGGCGCGAGTGATTTTTGGAATACAACACAAGGAAGACATCTAAAAAATTACATGATTAACTATAAAAAGTGAAACATAGACAATGATTTAGCAAAATTAAATTTTGAAGCAGTGTTATCATATTGACGAGATTATGTTTCTGATATTCGTAATCATTTAGCAGTCAATGAAAGTATCAATAATTTTAAGTCACTAAATGATTTAAATATTAGTGCTTTAAAAATGAATGCCAAAAATATTAAAACTATTAGAGATAAAATTAATAAATATGCTTGACAAGAAATAAATAAAATCAGTTTATTAGCAATAATAAACAAAGATTATATTATTCAAATATATAAAAAACAGCAATGACAAAAATTAACTGATGATGATTTAAATGAACTAATAACTAATCATCAAGAACAAACAAAAGCAACAATGATAAGAATTAAAGCACTAAATACATCAATGATACTAATCGGGGAAACAAACCAATTTAAAGTTATTAATAACTTAAATTATGATGAAAGTAAAGTCATTGATTTAAGTAAAATTAAGTATCAAAATCAAGAATATAATTTTAAAGATAAAATAAAAGATAATATTTTTAATAATTATATTATGGAATATATTAAACAAGGTTTTAAGATTAATAAATTAGATGAAATATTAGTGCTAGATGTTGATTATCAAATATCATTGCAAGGATTAAATGGTAAAAAAATTAACATTAACGATAATGAATTACAGGAATTTATGGAAAAAATCAAAGAAAATAAAGGCGCTGAGTTGAAAATTACTATTTATGCTTTGGATAATAATAGTTTAAAATAATGGGGAATGTTTCATATAAGTTAATAAATAACCCAACATCAGAAAACACCACTAGCAAACCAAATGAAATCCCCCCAACAAATGGAATAATACCTAGTACGCCCAAAGACCCATTATATCCTAATAATCCCAATGGAAATAAAGAGAATAACGGAAATAATGGGAATGGAGAGAATAATAATCCAAATAAACCAGAAAAACCAAACAAAATACCAGACCCTAATAAACCCGATGAAAATAATGAAAATGGTTGAAAAAAGTTTTTTAAAAAACCAGTTAATTTATTTTTTATGATTTTGATTAATTGGTTATAAGTTGGCGGGTTTATAACTTGAATTATTGTTAAAAATCAATTAAATAAAAAAATTGGGGGCAAAAAATTAAAAAAAGTAAAAAAACAAAGAAAACAAAAAAACAATAAATAAAATATCGGTTTATTCCACTTTTATTTAATACCCTTATTACGCATTTTAAGGGGTAAATTAGGCACTGAAAGTTATTTTATTAATAATTTTATTTTTATATTTTTATTATTATTATTACCAATATAAAAATAGTTTTTAAAACGGCATTTTAAATGTCGTTTTTTATTTTAAATAAAGAGGTGTAAAAAATGAAACCCATATTAGTTATTTTATTTATATTATTACATTTAGGAATTATTATTATATTTTGAAAATGAGCTGATAAAGAAGACAAAAAAGATAGTAAAAATCCTGAATATCCAAATAATAAAAATTTTTTAAAATCTTTATTAGTTGGTATATGTATGGCATGGCATTATTTAATCTTGAATTTACTGGAAATTTAGTAATTTTATTGTGTGGCACAATTTAATTTTTATTATATAAATATCAAATAAAAAAAGTAAGTAAATTATAAGAAAAATTAATAAAAAAGCCAATAAACAAGCATTTAAAATGCTGTTTTTTTTTATATAAAAGAAAGAGGTGTAAAAAATGAAAAATATAATACCAAAAAAATTAAAAGATGTAGAAACCATATACATATGACAAGATTTTGGTTTTTACAAGCTTCCTGTTAATTAATAAATAAATATGAGCTCATTTATTTATTGCAAGAAATATAAGGTTAAATTAACACTTATTATTTTTAGTTATGCCTTGTATTTTTTTGTGCCTTGATAGTAAAGTAATAAACTAAGTTAATTAGTAAACGAAGTTTACTAACAAATTTTGTTAAATATAAATGTTTAAAAAAAAATAAATATTTAACTTAGTTAGATAACTAAGTTAAATATAACTTAGTTTAATATAACTAAATATATTTGTAAGGAGGGTATGTGTGTGATAAATATTGAAAATATTTTTTTAAATACTAAAAAATACCTTTTAAAAGAAACACAAAACGCAATTTTTATTAAAGCACCAGAAATTTCGTGATTTAGCAATCCTATTGGTATCTGATTTTCAAAGCGATTTGTTTATAAAGGAAAATATGAAAATTCTATTTGTATTGGAATAATTAGAAATGGTGAGTATCAGTTGGTTTCAGTTAATAAAAAAGGGCAGGAGTCTAATTTGATTATAGGACAAGAATTGTTAAATTTTTTTGTTTCTGAAAAAGAACATGATAAAAAGGTTGTAAGTTTTGATTATTTTAAAAATTAATTTTAAAGGTATTTTAAGGCGCCTTAAGAATAAAGGTAAATAAAAAAACTCCACAAAACAATCTATCTTGGTTGATGTTTATAGTGGTGGGGCGGCGCGGAAAGCGTATGCTCCGCCCGCTAGTTATGGATGAGTTGAGTTATTTAACTAAGTTATTGCAATTTATTTGATTTGGTGTAGTAAAAAATAGTTTTGGAGTTTTAAAAATGAAAATGTGAGTTAGTTTGGATGAATCACCTAAAAATTATTGTCGAAAGTTTATATATTCTATTAATAAAAAAACTGGATTAGAACAAAAAATTTGAGCGTCTAAATCTGCAGTTGAATTTTTTAGAACTGATTTAGTTGGTGATAATTGACTTTATGTTGATATTGCATATTAAAAGATTAGAAAATTAAGGAGAAAAGAAAGATGAGTATATTTGGATTAGTATTTTTTACGATTTTAACATTATTACTAGCATATTATATTGCGGTTAATATTTATCGGTTTTTTAAAGATAAAAAGAAATATGGTAGTGAAGCAAAACAGTTGCCAAAAGATTTTACTTATGCACAACGAATATTTATTGCGAAGTTTAAGCGAAATTTATTAGAACAAGATGAAAAAGAAATTAAAAATTAGGTTTAGAAAATGTTTAAAAAAATAATTATTGAGTTAATTGAATTAATTTATCCAACCGCTGATTTAACCACCTCAAGTTGTATTTTTGTTTTCAATTTTAATAATTGTAATGCTTTTCGCGGCCATTATTTTTCTACTCTTTTGACCTTTTAAGCGGCAATTATTATGTTTTTAGTTGCTTGAAAAGATTTAGATTGAGAAATGACAAAATTGTATTTTTGGGATTTATTTATTCAAATTACAGTTATTCCGGCGCGAGTTTCTGGCAAAGAAATTGATTTAACTTAAAAAATACTTTGACTTTTAATAGCGAATATTGCCTTTTGAATGGTATTAATAGTCATCGTCTTATTTATGGTTATTTTATTTTATAAGGTTAAATCATATTTTGTTTAGAAAGGGGGGGTGATTATATGATTGGAACTTTCTTAACAGAAGCACCAGCAGCAGCTATTACTGGTGAACAAGCGGTTGCTAACTTATGAAAAACATTAATTAAAGCATTTAGTAATATTTGAAATGATATTATTGGTGGTAATATGCCAAATGTTATTAATTTCTTTGCTACATATTAAGTTTTCTTGCTTGGCGTGATTATTGGTTTATTTTTAATCGCTTTCAAAATGTTTGAAAAATTAATGCTTGGAAGACAGTAATAAAAATAAAGAAAGTGTGATTTAATTGATGCTATTGTTTAAAAAAATAAATTTAAGATTATATGATTTTGTCGGTTTAAATCGCACTTTATTTATTATTGCGTGATTCTCTATGTCTATGGTGCGATTTTGCATTATTATAATCCTCAAAGTTGAAGAATGTTATTTGATGTTATTTACTTATTAATTGCTTTGTATATTCTATATACTAAAATTTCTCATTTTTTTGCTCGTCGTAGTTTTATTAATTTCTTATTAAATTCACCCTTAAATTTAGTAATTGGCGCCTTAGGAACTGGAAAAATTGCTTTAATGGTTTTAGCTTCTTACTTATTGAGTGGTTGAAAAACGATTTCTACTTTTTCGATTACCAATAAACAAATGCTTTCATTAGGACATATGTCTTTATTAGATTATAATTATCCAATTTTAGATGAAAAACATTTACTGTTATGAGATGAAACTAACTTATTTTTAGAAGGAACTGATTATAAAGAAAATGATAGAGTAACCCAAGGGTTTACAAGAATATTTCGCTTCGGCTCGAAAATTTACCCATATCGTATCGTATTAGCAAGCGGACAACGAGCCGAACATATATGAATTAAAGTTCGTGATATTGCGAATTCAATAATTGTTGGTATTAGAAAAAAACCAGTTAGTATTTTCCGACCCTATTTACAAGTTATTTACGGCACTTTTAAATCGGTAAGCGAGTGCGAGCAATGACGATTAACGCTAATTAATGCTAAAAATGATAAAAAAGGTCGCAAAATCAAGTATCGTAGCATTCCAGAATTAGACATTTATTTCTTTAAATTGAAAATTCCGATGTCAATTTTAAACCTTTATGATAATAAATATTTATCATTCTCGCGTGAATTAAGTAATCGTTCTTTGAATGATAATTATCAGCATAAATTTTGAAATGATAATGTGATGGATATTGAAGCATTAGAATATTTAAAAATGGAAAAATTCAGTAAGATACTTACTAAGTTAAAAAATAATCTGAATAAGAAAAATAAATAAAGGAGTTTAAAAAATGGAAAACTTAGAAAAAATGGCTAGTTTGATTGGCGATATGTTTTATAAAGTTTTTGATTTAATTTGAACTTTAACCATTCCTGGAACAGATATTCGTATTATTATTTTTCCGCTAATTATGCTTGTAATAAATCTTGTAATTGGTGGCATTTTAGGTATTCATATTGAACGATCAAAAGTTGGTTTTCGTAAAAAATATCGAAAATCAGTTGCTAATTGAGGAGCTAAAAAAAATCATCTAGTGGGCCAATTAAGAAATTTAGTGGTAATGGTAATGGTCCTCTAAAAATAGACCGTGAGTTAATCAACACGGACGGCGAATAAAAAGGTAGGTATTTAAAATGTTTAAATTAATAATATTATTTATTCTTGTTGCTGTTTTTTTTATTTTTGCTTTAAATGACTTTTTAGGTTTATGAGCCTATGTGCGTGAGGGTTTAGAATATTTTAATAAAGTTTTATCAAAAAATATTAAAATTTTAGATTTGTTTAAACCAATGATAAGGTTATTTTCCCAACATCCGATTTTCCAAATTTTAGGAACGATTTGTATTTTATCAACAATATATTTAATTTTAAGGAGTTAAAAAATGAAGAAGTTAAAGAAAATATTAAGTATTAAATGATTTAAAAGCGTTTTAGGTTTTATGCATTTTTTTATTATATTTCATACTGTCATGGTTATAATTTGAGTATTTTTAACAAAAATTCGAACTAACACAGATAAGTTTTTTAAAGATTTTATATTGTTTGATTTTCAAAATGTAGTTCTTAAGGTGTATTTTTGATTATTAATCGTTTATTTGTTAATAACTGGTATTAAGTTAATCCAGCTACAGAAAAACAAAAAATTATTTTTGAAATAGTAAATGTAAATATTTTTCATAATGTAGGTCATTATTTGAGACCCTCTGGAGTAGTGTTAAACAACAAATTATATATTGGTTCAAAAGAACATAATATTTATGAATATGACCCAGTTACAGAGCAAACAAAAGTTGTTATTAAAACAAATAACTGAATTGATTCATCTGGAGTAGTATTAAACAATAAACTATATATTGGTTCGGCAGGTGGTAATGTTTATGAATACAGTAATTATGATTTAAATCCTAATTTAGGGAAAATTAATAATAATTCTGATAATGTAATTTTAAGTGAATTAAATTATTTAAATCCTGATTTAGATATATTACAACTAGAAATTATTAATAAAACAAACAATTCAGAGATAGTAAAAATAAAAGATAATTTAAATAATGATAATAATATAAAAATACATTATTCAATTAATAACGAACAAAATAAAATTATTAATTTAAATGAATTAATTAAAAAAGCAATTTTCTTTAAATATAAAGATGCTAACAAAAATTCTAATTTAAAATTTAAGGAAATAAATTATATTGATACTAATAATTTAAATTTTTCAGATATTGAAATAACAAAAAAAGAAAATTCATTTTTATGATCTAATGTTCCTAAAAATGTATGTTCTGATAGAGAAATTATCAATAAAACTCCAAATAAAAGATCATTTAATGTACCTGCTTGTGAATATAATTCAAAATCAAAATTAGTATTTCAAATTACAACAGGATTAACTAAAACAAAACAAGAAAATAAATTAAATGGTTGAAACATAAATTCTGATGATGAAATGAAATTAACAGATTTTATAAATATAAATAATAAAAATTTTGAAATCATTAATGTATTATCAAATGAATTTGATTTATCAAATACAAATAAACAAGAATAAGAAATGATTTTAATTATTTTTAAGGAACCCGCTGATAAATTTGAACTTAATCTCAATGAAAAATTAAAAATTACTTATCCAGTAAGAATAATTGAATCTGAAATTATATTAAATTTAAAACAAAAAATTACAGAAAATATTACTGCCAAAATAATTGATGATAACAATAAAGAACAAATAATTACATTATCAATTACAGAAGTAATGCAAATTTTACAAAAATATAGTTTATTACCCAATGAAATTACTATAGATAAAAACAATGATAAAATAACATTTAACGGTGAAGCATTTTTTTCATCAGAAAGAGAAGGGCCAGTAAGAACAAATACAGTTACTATTATAGTATAAGGTTTTATAAAAACGATATTAGCCTATTTAGAACAATAACTTTAATTAAAACAAGCACAACAAGTTTAAATTTCTTGTGATAAAATAAGAATAATATTTACACCAGTGATTTTAATTAGTTACTGGTTTTTATTTTGACAAAATAAAAAGGATAAAAAATGAAAAAAGTTGACCTGCCCAAATGAACGATGTCAATTCAAAATCGAGGTAGTGCAATTTACCATTTAATGATAAAATTTGAGGACAAAGTGAATTTAAGTTAATTGTACGATCCTCATTTTATAGTTTAATTATTTTTTAATTCTGCTTTAAAAGATAGTATTTTTATTGGAGTAGTAATTGTTTCATTAGCAATTTTAACATGAGTATTTGAGGCAATAAATTCTGTTTTATCAAACATTTTGTCATTTTTTATTTTAATTTTTAATCTTTTAAGCTCGTTTCATACTATATCATTTTTCTCAAAATGTAAACTTTTTAAACCACAATTAGGTCTTCAATTTTCTTCGCAACCACTAGTTCCATCATATTTTAATCATTTTGGAATATTAATAATTTCTTCTTTTTTGATGTTATAAAAATCTATTTTATATTTATCGTTATAGTCATATGTAATTTGAATTTTAACATTTGATAAATTTAATTCGTTAATTATTAGCGGTTCAGTCGGTGAAAATTGTTTTTTTTTGTTTGAACAAAACAAGCAGTTACGGGCAATATTGTTAATCCTAAAATAGCCATTATACTTAAAATTTTCATTTTTTAACTCCTTTGTTTTATTTTTTCAATATATATATATATATAATTATACAAAAATTCTTAATATCATTAGAAAAATGGCAAAACCGATTAAAAATTGAAATGTGTAATAAAAAGCTGGTACCGTTTTAAAAACTGGAAAAATGGCGGTTGAAAAGTTAACTGTTGCTTTTGCAATAATTGCTAGCGGTCGTAAAATGGTAATGACTTGTGAAGCAGTCAGCATTAAATTTAGCATTTTGATACTGGCAGCATTTTGAATCGCACAGCCAACATCGTTAAATGTGGGTATTCATCGTCTAGAATATTTGCAATTCGCTGGCGGAATTAAATCGTCTCATTCTGAGTTGGTTGAACCGTCAGGAATAAAGGCCGTGGAATTTAATACACTAAAGTCATAGATTTTAAAATTGTAGTTAGAGTTGTTTCCTTTATGATAAAGTGGAAATGTTAAGGTAAAAATGTTAATACCATAACGAATATCAATATCGGTATTAAGATAATTAATACTGTTAACAGTCTTGCTGGTTGGTAATGTGATGAGTTTATTATCATAAGATTTAAGGACATTAAATTCAATTTGATAGATACTGTTATTATCTTTAATAGCATTATAATTCTCTTGATGCGTTTTTTTATCAAAAGTAAAGAAATAACTTCTTAGTAATAATTCCGAATTACCAGTAACATTGATTAAATATTTTTTGGGATAAAAAGTAATTAACGAACGATAAAAGAAACCGATTTGAATAAAGTAATCTTTGTTGTAATTATCTACCCCCTTAAAATCAATTTCGGTATGAGTTTTTTCGTCCATATCAAAAGTAGCATAAAATAAACTGGCAAAGAAATTACCAAGAATTTCGTAGATTTCGTTAAAAACATTTTTGTAATCTTTATTGTTAATATTAGAAATGTTGTTTTTAAAATAAAGGTAAATGTCATTCTTTAATTCGGGGTCGTAGCGTAAAAAACTAAATTTAACATTAAGGTAATTTAAAGTACCAAAAAGATACTTAATTAAGTAATAATCATTAGTCTTTTCAGTGCCATATTTTCAGATTTCACTTTCACCATGTAATAATTGTAAATAGTTATTACCTGCAACTAATGTTTTATTAAAAGCTTTAATTTTTAAAACATTATTATTAATTTCGCCTTTACTACTAGAATTTTTGTGATAAAAATAGCTTTCGTTTTTAAAACCGTAATTTTTAATGGTAAATTCTTTATAATAACCTTTTTCTAAGGTGTCAATGAAATTAAATACTGGTGTTCAATAAAGATAAGAATAATTAAATTTGTCAAAATCACCACGATGAATCATTAAATAGTCAAGATTATCAATGATATCTGTATAGTTATGGTTTCCATCAAATTTGGTGGTTGTTTCTGGTAAATCAATATCAGTTGTCGGTTTGGTTTGTGTTTCTGCTTTAAAAGATAGTATTTTTATTGGAGTAGTAATTGTTTCATTAGCAATTTTAACATTAGTATTCGAGGCAATAAATTCTGTTTTATCAAACATTTTGTCATTTTTTATTGTAATTTTTAATTTTTTAAGCTCGTTTCATACTATATCATTTTTCTCAAAATGTAAACTTTTTAAACCACAATTAGGTCTTCAATTTTCTTCGCAACCACTAGTTCCATCATATTTTAATCACTTTGGAATATTAATAATTTCTTCTTTTTTGGTGTTATAAAAATCTATTTCATATTTATCATTCATTATAGTCATATGTAATTTGAATTTTAACATTTGATAAATTTAACACATAAGTTTCTTTGCTTTCTCTTTTGTTTCTAATTAGTGATTGTGTTATTATTTTGTCATTATTAATATTTTGGGGAATGGTAAAAATGTTATTGAAACTAATAATTATCGCGGTAAATATTTTCATAAACATTTTTATCACTCCTTTTTAAAATATTTTATTTTTCATTGTTCTTTAGGTTTTGATTTTTTTAATAAATCACTCAATGCTACAATTTATAATTACCGCTATTGTAATGCATATATCTAAACACCCTAGTATCATAAGTGAAATTAATGCTTCAAATTTTTCATATAATAATTTCAAATCATTAATTTTCAATTTTAAAAATGGAATGAAAAAGATAGTAATCATAAAAATGTAAGGTAAAATTCTCCATCAATATTTTTTTAAAGAATTAATGAGTTTGTTTGATTTCATTTTTCAAAGTTCTTTTTGCTTTAATTTTTTGAATAATAAAGCGAATTAATTTTTAAAATTTAATTGCAAAATATATTGCTCCGTCTCATCAAAAAACAAATATTCCTGCTAGCATAATATCACTATTAAATTTGCCAAAGAAATCAACCATTTCTTTATTCACAAAATTATTAAATTCATTACTTGTTCCGGTTATTCATTTAGTATCAATTACTGTTAATGTACAAATTAATAAGCTTATAAATATGAAAATGATACTTAACAATACTTTTAACCACTGCTTTTTAAAAGAATTTTTAATTTTTAATGGCATTTTTTCTTTTGAATTATCTTTTTTAAATAATTTTGCTAAAAGTTTTTTCATTTTTATTCTCCTTTCGTGTTTAAAAATTTTTAATTTTTGGTTTTCAATTATTAAGTCTGATTTTTGATTAATATGAATAGTATTTCACTTTTCTAGTTCTAAAATTTCTTTATTTTTTTCCATTATTATGTATTTAGGAGTATTAACGCTATTTTCTAATATGACATTAACAATTTTTAATTTGTCATTCTCCATTTCTAATTCTTGTTTTTTATTTCATTTTTCCATTTTTTTACCTACCTTTAATTACAAGAAATAAGGCAATAAGTACACAAGTAACACCAAGAATGGTAAAAATTGGGTGTTGTGAAAATGTTTGTGCCATTGGTTTTAAAAGTTCTAAAATTGTTAAATTGCTAGTAATAAACTTTTTAAAATTTGGCAAGACCTTCGCTAATATAGTTCGTTAAAGTTTCAAAATGGCTACCCGCTAAAAGTCCAAGAACAGTTATTAAGATAAAAATAATAATTAGTTTAAACATCGTTAGTTACCTTGTTTTGTTTTTTTTATTTCTTTGTTTTCAATTAATTTTATTTGGATTTATTGGTTGTATTTGTTTTTTAACTTTTCCTCACGCACTTAAACGACCACTATTTTTAACGGCATATTGGCGTTGTTTTTTCAAATTAACTTGTTGACTACCAAATCCAAGAATAATTGCCATAAGAAATTCTACAGCCAGCGTTAAGAATAAAGGAAATATTAATTGAATATTTGTTCCTGGCACTTCTAAACTTCAAATTAATTCAAAAACTTTATAAAGCATTTGAGCGATAAAGTCGGCCATTTTTGCGAGATTTTCCATTTTTTATTATTCCTTTTCTTTCATTTTTCTTAAAAATTTGCTAAATTTATCCATTTTTAAGTATTCTAAGTCTTCTAAATCAATTGCTGTGTCAGTATAGTATTTGTCTTCATAGTCAGGATTAACTTTTAAATTTAAGTAATCTCTTAAAAATGCTAGGTAAAAAGAATTGTAAGTGTTAAGTGTTGGTAAAGGAATTTTTAGTTTAAAAAAATAAATATCAAGTTCGGGAATATCACGGTATTTAATGCGACGACCTTTTTTATTATTTTTAGCATCAATTAAAGTGTTTCGTCAGCGTTCATATTCTTTAATGCTCGTAAAGGTGCCATAGATAACTTTTAAGTAGGGACGAAAAATATTAACGGGTTTTTACGAATTCCCACAATTACATTATTAGCAATATCACGAACTTCAATTCAAATATGTTTGTCTCCTTTGACCGCTAGCGAGAACAATATAACCGAAATGGCGCGCCAAAGCAAAATGCTTTTGGATACCGCTTTCTTCGTTTTTGGTATTATTTTTTTTCTCAATCAGTTCCTTCTAAAAATAAATTGGTTTTATCTCATAGAAGTAAGGTCTTATCTGACAATACCGGATAATTAAAGTCTAATAACCCCATATCCCCATATGTTCTAAAATTAATTTTTGGGTTTCTAGTAATGGAAAGGTTGAGGCGATGTGATATTTCTTCTTTTTTAGTAATTTTGATGCGTATACTAGAAAAGCGGTTTTTCCAGTTCCCAATGAACCAATCACAATATTTAATGGTGAATTTTTTAAGAAATTAATAACTTTGTTAATTTGTGTTAAATTACCGATTTTAAAAAGAAAAATTAAAATACAACCTGCTAAAAATAAATAGCTTGCAATGTTTTTAAAATAACCGTTGTAAATATATCAAATTGCTCCGCAATGTCATAAAATTAGAAATGAGGTGCGATTCAATTCAATAAAATGGTTATTTTTTTCTATTATTCATTTGCAAAATTTCATCTTGCACCTCACTTTATTTTTTTGTTAGCGGACTGACTCTGACTGCGCCAAGTAATTTTTCAAACATTTTAAAGCAAATAAAGAATATTACCAAAATAAATGGAAAAATGAAGATTCAGTAATCAGCAAAGAAGTTACCGACTTGTGTCATATTAACAGCAATAATTTCTCACATTTTAGTAAACGCTGTTATAATCGCGTTTCATAATTTAGTCATCGCATCACTAGCTGTTATTTTTGTTACTGCTGGTGCTTCTGTTAAGAAAGTTCCAATCATATAATCACCCCCTTTCTTTTTAAAGCAGTCGTCATTTATATTCAAAGTTTTTCTTAAATTTGTTAAAACACGATTAACCTTAACACGATTGTGTTTTTTCCTTATCTAAATAATGATAATGACTAATATGGTTTTTCAAAGTAGCATTAGAATAAATCACACCATAATCGCGGTTAAAAATCAAAAAGCAATGTTTGCTATTAAAAGTCAAAGTGGTGCTTTGGTTAAATCAATTTCTTTACCACCACTAATATGATCCGGAATAGTTGTAATTTGAATAAATAAATCTCAGAAATTTTGTTTAATTTGTTCTTAATTAAATTCTTTTAAATTTACTGTCATTTTTTATCGCCCAAAAATCATTTTTATTGGTAAATACATAATTGAAATTAAGGCGAAAAGAAAAGTAATGATAATAATTAATCCGGCAATAAATGCAGCCTGTGCAGGCATTTTTTCTATCGAAACAAACAGTTTTAAGAATTCCATAATAATTTCTCAAAAAATTATTTTTTATTTTCATTATTTTCTTTTGAATTAGGAGCTTTAACCCATTCTTCAAAGCGAGCAATAAATATCTTTTCATCTTTTGTGAAATTACCAGTATTATTTTTAATGACATTTTTATATTTAATTCGCATTTTTATTTTGGCATAAATTTTATAAGCAAAATATACCAATAGCATTATGCAAATGATAATAAATATTATTCCAATCGCAATATTCATTTTTAAACTCCTTTAAAATAGTTATAATTTATATCTTTTTTGTTGTTTTCTTTTCCGGCAATGAAGAAGCTTAATAATTCTTGTCCCTTAATTAATTTGGTTTCATTTTCTTTTTGATTAATTGAAATTACTTGATATTTATTATCTTTTATTATTTCGATGCAAATAGAATTTTCATATTTTCCTTTATAAACAAATCGCTTTGGAAACCAAATACCGATTTGTTCATTAAATCATGGAATTTTTGGTGCTTTAATAGGTATTGCGTTTTGCGTTTCTTTTAAGAGATATTTTTTAGTATTTAAGAAAATGTTTTCAATGTTTTTCATAATAAATTACCTTTCTTATAAATAAACTAAGTTGTTAGTTAACTAAGTTAACTAACTTAGTTTTTTAAACACTTATATATCGCAGATTTAAGTGTTTAACAGACTTTGTTATTAAATTTTGTTTTTTAATTAAATAAATATTTTAATAATTTTAAACTTAGTATCTCTCTATATAGAAATTTCTACACTTTAATGTCCGCATCCTGCCCTTGGAACTAATTTAATAGCGTGTATATTTTTAGGAAATCCACCCATTCATTTTTTTATTGCAAAACGAAACAAATTGCTATAGCTAATAGGATGTTATCTATTAACTGGTAAACTTCTTTTGGTTATGACGATCACCCACAATTTATCGTGCTTTAATATATACCAACATTATTAATTCACTTTTATTTAATTTTCAAAGAACAAATTTTAACACCTTATAAAATAAAAAGACAATCATTGCTGACTGTCTTAATACTTATTCAAATCTTTGCCTACCTAACAAAACTTTATGCGTCCAATTAATAATTTTTATTGTGTAAAAATTCAATAATATGTTAGAATGGTAATGAATGAAAATGACAATAACAAGAAAGGCAATGTTAGTTTAGTAATTAAATAATATAATTAGTTGATTGTTTTACTTCTTCAAAGCAATATCTAAGAAAACTAAACGGGCCCCCCGTTATCGGTGCCGCTTGCTTTAAAATATTGGATAGGTTATAATAAGTTGGACCATATTTATGTGGACTTTTAAAATAAGATAAAATTATTAAGAAAGTAGGAATATAAAAAATGGACAAAAATTCATATACAGATGAATTTAAAAAAACAAATTGTCATGCTTTATCAAAACGAAAAAAGCATTATTGAAATTATTAATGAATATGGTATTTCAAAATCTGCTATTTATAATTGAATAAAATCATTCGATAATTCTGGTTCTTTTAAAGCAAAAGATAATCAAAGTAATGAAGAAAATGAATTAATTTACTTACGAAAAGAATTAAAACAATTACGAATGGAAAACGATATTTTAAAGCAAGCGGCACTGATAATGGCCAAAAAATAACAATAATTAATAACAACAAAAACAAATATTCAGTGAGGAAAATATGTAAGATTTTGGGTTTATCAAAATCAACGTATTTTTATCAAACTAATAAATGCACTAACAAGCAAGTTAATAATTATGAACAAGAAAGTTATCAGTGCGTTTAATAAAAAGTCACAAAATTTATGGGGCTCATAAAATTAAAGCTGTTTTAATAAAAAAAGATATCATCTTATTGCGACGAAAAATCAGATGCATTATGATCAAAAATAATTTGGTTTCTAAATACACCAAATTAAAATATCGTAATCACAAAACAACAACTAATAATGCCCAAATTAGTAATGTTTTAAATCGTGAATTTAATGACAAAAAACCTAATGAAGTTGTTGTTAGTGATTTAACATATGTGCAAGTTGATGAGAAATGACACTATATTTGTTTATTAATTGACTTGTTTAATCGCGAAGCAATCGGCTATAATGCTGTGGCCAAACAAAACCGCTGAACTAGTTCAACAAGCTTTTCATAAAATAACACGACCATTATTAAAGCAAATAATTTTATTTCATACCGACCGAGGTAATGAGTTCAAAAATAAAATCATTGATGAAATTTTAATAACCTTTAATATTAAAAGATCATTAAGCAATAAAGGTTGTCCTTATGATAATGCTGTGGCTGAAAAAACTTACAAAACCTTTAAAACGGAATTTATTAAGGGTAAAAAATTTGAAAATTTAACACAATTAAAATACGAACTATTTGATTTTGTTAATTGATACAACAATATTCTAATTCACGGCAGCTTAAATTATTTAACACCAGTTGAATTTAGAGAAAATGACAGTCTACATAAAAAGTGTCCTAAAAGGGGTTGCCATTCCAATTAATCAAATTTGCAAAATAAAACTTTATGTGTCCATGTCACAATTACTTGTGAAAAATATAAAATTAGAAAAGATAAATGGTGTTATGATGAAAATTAAGTTAGTTGCTTTAGATTTAGATAAAACATTATTGAAAAATCATTTTGAGTTACATCCAGAAAATATTGTTGTTGTGAAGCAAGCTCAAGAACTTGGTGTTAAAGTAATTATTGCTACAGGACGATCACCGCAATCTAGTTATAAATTTGCTCGCAAATTAGGTTTATATGAAACTAGTGAGCATATGGTATGTTTTAATGGCGCCTATGTTATTAATTTAAGAACTGGTGAGTTATTAATTGATAAAGAAATAGCATCAGGTACTATTAAGCAAATTATTAATTTAGCTAAAAATTATAAAGTTGCTTTTTGAGGTTATAGTGTCGATGGTAATATTGGTTATATTTTAAAGAAAACTTTTAAAATTTGATTAATTCAAAAGTTAAATCATCGTAAAATTGTTAAAGTTAATGAAAATTCTGATGTTAGAATGTATAAAATTTTATTATTAGGTAAGAGCAAAAGAATTAATAGTTTAGCACTAGAATTAGAAAAGTTACAAATTGCTGAAATTGCGGTTTCTGATAAAGGAAAATTTAGGATGATTGAGGTTAATGAATTAAATATTAATAAAGCAAGTGGTGTTAAATATTTAGCTAAAATGTGAAATATTAATCGTGAAGAAGTTATGGCGATTGGTGATGGAATGAATGACTATAAATTAATTGAATGAGCTGGTTATGGAATTGCAATGAAAAATAGTGAAAAACCATTATTAGCAATTGCTAATGATATTACTGATACTTATAATAATGGTGGCGTTAGTAAAGCAATTCATAAATATATATTAGATGTTAACTAAGATGTTATAAAAACTCTTAGTTTTTTTTATAAAATAGTTGTACTGGAATGGCAACCCCTTTTAGGACACTTTTTATGTAGACTGTCATTTTCTCTAAATTCAACTGGTGTTAAATAATTTAAGCTGCCGTGAATTAGAATATTGTTGTATCAATTAACAAAATCAAATAGTTCGTATTTTAATTGTGTTAAATTTTCAAATTTTTTACCCTTAATAAATTCTGTTTTAAAGGTTTTGTAAGTTTTTTCAGCCACAGCATTATCATAAGGACAACCTTTATTGCTTAATGATCTTTTAATATTAAAGGTTATTAAAATTTCATCAATGATTTTATTTTTGAACTCATTACCTCGGTCGGTATGAAATAAAATTATTTGCTTTAATAATGGTCGTGTTATTTTATGAAAAGCTTGTTGAACTAGTTCAGCGGTTTTGTTTGGCCCAGCATTATAGCCGATTGCTTCGCGATTAAACAAGTCAATTAATAAACAAATATAGTGTCATTTCTCATCAACTTGCACATATGTTAAATCACTAACAACAACTTCATTAGGTTTTTTGTCATTAAATTCACGATTTAAAACATTACTAATTTGGGCATTATTAGTTGTTGTTTTGTGATTACGATATTTTAATTTGGTGTATTTAGAAACCAAATTATTTTTGATCATAATGCATCTGATTTTTCGTCGCAATAAGATGATATCTTTTTTTATTAAAACAGCTTTAATTTTATGAGCCCCATAAATTTTGTGACTTTTTATTAAACGCACTGATAACTTTCTTGTTCATAATTATTAACTTGCTTGTTAGTGCATTTATTAGTTTGATAAAAATACGTTGATTTTGATAAACCCAAAATCTTACATATTTTCCTCACTGAATATTTGTTTTTGTTGTTATTAATTATTGTTATTTTTTGGCCATTATCAGTGCCGCTTGCTTTAAAATATCGTTTTCCATTCGTAATTGTTTTAATTCTTTTCGTAAGTAAATTAATTCATTTTCTTCATTACTTTGATTATCTTTTGCTTTAAAAGAACCAGAATTATTATAATTTTTAACTCAACTATAAATAGTTGGTTTTGGTAAATTATATTCTTTCCTTAAATTAATAACACTTTTGCCATTTTTGTATAGCATGACAATTTGTTTTTTAAATTCTTCAGAGTATGAGGTTTTATTTCCCGTTTTTATATTCCTGTTTTCTTATATAATTTTATCTTATTTTAAAAGTCCACATAAATATGATCCAATTTATTGTAACCTATCCATAAAAGATTTGAATAATTTTAAACATAGCATACCCATATATAGAAATTTCTACACTTTAATGTCCGCATCCTACCCTTGGAACTAATTTAATAGCATGTATATTTTCAGGAAATCCACCCATTCATTTTTTTATTGCAAAATGAAACAAATTGCTATAGCTAATAGGATGTTATCTATTAACTGGTAAACTTCTTTTGGTTATGACGATCACCCACAATTTATCGTGCTTTAATATATACCAACATTATTAATTCACTTGTATTTAATTTTCAAAGAACAAATTTTAACACCTTATAAAATAAAAAGACAATCATTGCTGAATGCCTTAATACTTATTCAAACATTTTCCTACCTAATAAAACTTTATGCGTCCTTAACATTATTTAATTTCTTTAATTTCTCTTGTGTCGGGATAAGGACTATTGGCAACAATTCCTGCCATCCCAAACATCTTAATTTAACTTTAAAATAAATGAAACAAAGTCCATTGGATTAATTTTCATGTTTTCCATAATTTTCTCCTTACCAAACTTCTTATTCTTATTATGACACAAAATTTTACAAATTTATAATTTTATATTTATTTTTTGAATGCATAAAGTTTTGTTAGATAGGAAAAGGTTTAAATAATTTTGAAAGAAAAACAATCACAATTTAATTATCATTTTATTTGGAAAATAAATAATAAAACAAAATATTTAATATCAATCAACAAACATAATCTCAATAAAAGGTTATAAAAACTAAAGAAAACGCTTATAAAAACAACATTAAAATAAGTTTTTACAACAAAAACCATACATAAAAAATATATCCTTAATTTGAATATTGAAATAATTTATAGTAAATAATTATTTTTTATTTTTTTAAAAATATCTAAGAAAAATAAACGCGACCCAATCTAATAACTTTTCAGTAATTAAATTAACAATATTATTATCGCCAACAAAATTTTCCTCTAAAAACAAAGGGTTAAGTTCTTTACTTGCTAATTCATTAGTTGCTGTAACAAGTTTCGCATTTTTTATTTTAAGATTATCATCATTAAAACTACCTGTATTACAACAAACTATTGAGCTTATTGGTGTAATAACAAAGGCAAGAGTTAGTAACCGCTTTAAAATTCTATTCATTTAAGTCAACACACTCCTTTCATATAACAAATAAAAAGCAATTAAAATTGTGCTATTGCTAATAATACTTTTATAGATAATTTAATAATTA
This sequence comes from Spiroplasma endosymbiont of Agriotes lineatus, assembly GCF_964019485.1. Lineage (GTDB taxonomy): Bacteria > Bacillota_I > Bacilli_A > Mycoplasmatales > Nriv7 > Nriv7. The sequence continues at coordinate 554,261 of NZ_OZ026448.1, read as the reverse complement.
CTTTTATTTGATATGATTTTAATCACTTTAAAAAAAATACAAGCATTTAACCATTTAATATCAAAAAGGAATAACATCATCGTAAATTGTTCCTAATTATTTTATTATTTAATTTTAACGAGCAACTTCATTGGCTCTTAATTCTCTAATAACAGAGATATGAATATCGCCAGGAATTGTAATTTCTTTTTCAATTTTAATTTTCACATCATGAGCAATTTTATAAACCTTAGCATCACTAACTTTACCGGGATCAACAATAATTCTAATTTGCCTTCCGGCTTGAACAGCATAAGATTTTTGCACCCCCGGAATTGATTGACAAATTTCTTCAATTTGTTTCATTCTTTGAATAAACTCTTCTAAAGAGTTGTTTCTCGCCCCCGGTCTAGCTGCCGATAAAGTATCCGCCGCCATTACTAAAACAGCATAAATACTTTGCGGACTAATCTCTCCGTGGTGGGCATGAATAGCATTAATAATTAATGGATGTTCACCATATTTTTTTGCTAATTGAACACCCAAATTAACATGCGAACCATCCATTTCATAATCAATTGCCTTACCAATATCATGTAATAAACCTGCTCTTATTGCTAATTTTTCATCTAATCCTAACTCAGCAGCCATTGTTCCTACCAACTTTGCTACTTCAACACAATGTTGTAAAGCATTTTGACCAAAACTAGTACGATATCGTAATCTTCCAAGATAATAAACTAATCCAAGCTTCATATTAGTAATTCCCAAGTCACTAAGTACCTTTTGTCCAGTTTCTTGAATTAAAGATTCCAACTCATCTTGAGTTTTCTTTAAAACTTCTTCAATTCTTGTTGGTTGAATCCGTCCATCACACATCAATGAATTTAAAGTTCGAACCGCAATCTCTCGTCTAATCGGATTAAAAGTTGATACTTGAATAACTTCTGGGGTATCATCGATAATAATATCAACACCAGCCGCTTGTTCAAAAGCCTTAATATTTCTACCTTCTTTACCAATAATTCGTCCCTTCATTTCATCATTAGGTAATTTAACAAATGCTGTTGTTTTTTCAGCAATAACATCGTGAGCATATTTTTCAATGGCAACAGCAATAATATTGTCAGCAATATTTTTTGCTTTAATTTTAGCATCATTTTCACGATTTTTAATTAATTGTCCTAACTCTAAATCAAGTCTCTCCTCTAATTCCTTAAACAAAACTACTTTTGCTTCTTGTTGACTAAGTCCAGCAACTTTTTCTAATTCTAAAACAGTTTTCTCTAATTTATCATAATAGTTTTCTTCAATTTTTTTAATATTATCTTTTTTTTGAAGAATTTCACGATATTGAGATTCCAACACTTCTTCGCGTTCAATAATATTTTTTTCACGTTTCATTAATAAAGCTTCATAATTATTACTTTGACTTCTTCTTTGTTTCAAATCAATTGCAACTTCTTTTTTCATTTGCGCAATTTCTACTTTGATATCTATTTTTGCTGATTGAATAATATTTTTTGCTTCTCGTTCTGCTTGTTCCAATTTTATTTGACTCTTTTTATCATTACTAGTACGAACAAAATATTTAATTAACAGACCAATGCAAATACCAATTGCCAATGCTAAAAAAATTCCAACCAAAAGACCAAATTCTAATTTACTCATAAATTTTCCTTTCTGAATAGTTAATTTTCTTTTCAAATTATTAATAAAATTTAATTTTTTTTCTTTAAATAATAGATAATTAATTTAAAACATTACTTTAATGTTTATCTGTTAATAATATCATTTTTTAATAACTAATTAAATACAAATATAAGCATTAAAATTAAAAATTAAGCCTTTCGTTGGGTGCATAAAGTTTTGCTAGGTAGGTAAATATTTGAATAAGTATTAAGACAGTCAGCAATGATTGTCTTTTTATTTTATAAGGTGTTAAAATTTTGTTCTTTGAAAATTAAATACAAGTGAATTAATAATGTTGGTATATATTAAAGTACGATAAATTGTGGGTGATCGTCATAACCAAAAGAAGTTTACCAGTTAATAGATAACATCCTATTAGCTAGCTATAGCAATTTGTTTCGTTTTGCAATAAAAAAATGAATGGGGTGGATTTCCTAAAAATATACACGCTATTAAATTAGTTCCAAGAGAAGAGTTTAGTTTTCAACCCACCCAACGGCATTCTGATATTTTGTCATTACGGCTCTGGCTTATTTTCCTTAATATTTACAATTACCATGATTAAAATTTTGTTTCAAGATGCAACCGAAACAAAAACAAAGTTTATTGTTGCTTTGCAAAATGGCAGTAAAGCATTTGTTTTTATCTTTTTAATTCCAATCTTTTTCTTTTTGGCAAATTTTGCAATTGCCAACATTGCGAAAATGATTACTTCGGGATTTGGGGGCGAAAACGGAAATATTGCAAGATAATTACCTATACAATATTAGAAATGGCAACTGAGATGGCAGTGGCGATAATAACCAAGCAATTATTCGTATCCTGATAATATTGGTGATTTTAATATGATTGCCGAAGTTTTTGAGGTATGATTTATGTTATTTGCAATGTTTATGATTGTGTAATTGCTTTGGTGCAAAAAATAATTGAATTGTTTTTCTTATTTATTATTTCACCATGAGTAGTGGAGTGGTCGCCATGACAATTGATAATGGTAAAGGAGCATTTATTTGAAAAGATATGGTAATTGCGAAATTTCTAGCATCGACCGCCACTTTAACAGGATACTTTATATTTATGACAACAATTCAAACAATTTTAAGCACTAATTTAGCAGGATTAGGCATTGAGATAATTGGAAAATCATTGTTTATTATTTTTTGTTTATGTGTGATGGCGGATTGGCAGTGATGGCCTTTTTGGATGTTGTTGCAAACCTAATTGGTGAAGCGGCTGGTGTTCGCGAAGGAATGAGTTCAATGAAATCAACTGTGGCTGGTGGAATGATGGCAATGGGTGCTGCTAAAATGGCAGGAAAAGCATTCGGATTTGCTAAAAGTAAAAGAGCCAAACGAGCAATGGCTATGGGTGGCGCTAGTATGGTAGATAAAACAATGAACGCGATGGGTTTTGGCGGTGAAAGTGATTGGGGTGATAACGAAAAACATCGAGCAATCAATCTCGCCAAGAAAAACCACTAGACTTTCACCATTTCTGGATACCACGCCACTGAGGGAATGAGTTCGCGTGCTGGAGTTGTTGGTTTAGCAGGATTTGGACTTGGTGTTGCAACCCTGGCAACAAGTAAATTAGTGGGGGCAACTCGTGGTGGCGGATTTAAAGGATTCTTAAAATAATTTGGAACCGGCATTGCCACACCATTCAAAGCAATTGGCAAAAGATTTAACCAACAACTAGCAAGCAAAGAAAATCAAGAAAACAAAAAAAGAATACAAAAGATTTGAGTGATTGAAAAACAAAATCTTTAAATAAAAAATTGGGGAAGGTAAGTAAAGTAAAAGATAAGTTAAATATTCCAAATAATAATTTTGTTTTTGTTAATACACAAAATAAACAACAAGCAAAACATAATAAACCTGTTAAAAAAGTTTATAAAAGAGAAAATAAACTTAATTTTAAGTTAGGGAAACATACTAAAAAAGAAGATACTAGAAACAAAAAATGAGATAAAAAAGCAGCGAAAAAACAAGAAAAGAAAAGTCGTAAGTAAAAACCACCTGACAAAACCCAAAAATACGGTATAATGTAAGTAAAAAGGAGTAATAAACATGGAATTATTAAATAAAAATGATATAGAGTAATGGCAATGCAAAATCAAGCAGAAATTATCCTTATTATTACTACAATTAATTTAATTACTCAAAATTCTGGTATACTTACCAGATTGAACTGGCGGAGTTTTATATTTAAAAGTTACAGAAAACAATATTAAATGAGTGTTAGAAAAATTTGAAAAAAAATGTCCTTTTAATTATGATTATCCTTGATTTAAAAAAGCAGGTTATTTTGGAATGGAAGGAACTGGAGTAAGTTACAATCAACATAAATGAAATCAAGCTTGAGAATGATATGATGCCTATAAAAAAGGCGAGGTACGGTACCTTTTCTAGAATATCGCATTCAAATCAGAGAAAAAGAATTGGAAGAACATATAAAAATGTTTGAAAAATGTAAAATGCAACAAAAACCAAATAGAGATGTAAAATACTTACTTAAAGCTTACGAAAGAGATATTCCTGCACAACGAGTAGAAATTGTTAAATTAAAATCTGAATTGGAATCGTTGAAAACAAAAGAAATGCAAACAAAACAAGAAAAGCAACCAGATTTATTCCTTGAAAATGAAAACCTAAGATTAAAAAAAGAAATTTTAGAAATGGAACTAAAATTAAATGAAACAAATAGAAAAAAATAATCTGTATCAAATAAATTTAAATAAAAAGGATTTGATAAAATGAAGTGTTTATTTAAAAAAATATTTTGTAGAAATAAAAAAAATAAATATAACTGCAAAAATAAAACAGATAATATTAAAATTAACAAGTCAAATGAAAATGAATAAATTAGTAAAAATAATATAGATTAAAAACAGTAATTAAAGTAAAATTGCTGTTTTTTTATTTTGTCAAAATAGAAAGGAAAATAAAAATGGATGAAAAAACTGCTTAGTTTGTTGGCGATATTTTTGTTGTCTTGCGCAAACACAATGACATTAATTAGTTGTGGTAATATTGCAAATAACAAACCACACTTACCGCCTAATTTAGAAAATGATTTAAAAGTTAATTTAAAAACCAATATTTATTTAGAAAAAAGATACTTACCCCAACCCAGTATATATTAATATTGATTCAGTAAAAGAGCAATTACCTTTGGAAATAAAAAATTATGGAGAAAACACTAGAGGGTTTGCTGTCTTTACCAATGAACCGGTATTTAAAGAAATTAAAGAAATTTATAATTATAAAAAAGAAAACAACATCCTAGAAGAAAGAGAATTTTTTGATAAAGATTTTCAAAAAACAAATATTGAATATTTTTATACTGCTAAAAAAATTAAAGATGTAAAAATAACAATACAAGAGTATAATTATCCGGGTTCAAACAAATTTCATGTTAAAAAATTTTTAGCAAAATTAGAAACTAAACCAAGTACGGATATTGATTTGTCAGAAACAACCACCAATTTTTACGGTAACCATAACTATAACGATATTTTTGATAATCTTGATTACTTAATGATTCACCGTGGTGATTTTGATAAATTTAATTACTCTTATCTCTATTGAACCCCCGTATTTAATTTCATTGATACCTTAGAAAAAGTTTACTATAAAGAATTTATGATTAAAAATCACGGCTTTAAAGATGAAAGCTATTTTTATCATAAGACTTCTAGTGATAAAAATGTAGTAAATGAGAATGTTTTGAAAATTAAGGCATTTAACAAAACTTTAATCGCGGATAATAACTATTTACAATTATTACATGGTGAAAGTGAAATCTGAAAATACTAACGATTATTATCTAATTAAGTACCTTTTTGGAAAATTAAATTATCTTAATGTTAAATTTAGTTTTCTACGCTATGACCTCGATTTACGAAATGACATTTACCTTTATTTTAAAAACAACATTCCTAATATTAACAACAGCGATTACAAAGATATTTTTGATGAAATCTATGAAATTCCTTGGCAACTTCTTTGCTAGTTTATTTTACGCTACTTTTGACATGGACGAAAAAACTTATACCGAAATTGATTTTAAGGGGGTAGATAATTACAACAAAGATTACTTTATTCAAATCGGCTTCTTTTATCTTTCATTAATTACCTTTTATCCCAAAAAATATTTAATCAATGTTAGTAATAATTCTTAGTCGGGCACATAAAATTTTATTAAGTAGGAAAAGGTTTAAATAATTTTTAATGACAAGCAACGACAATTTAATTATCATTTTATTTGGAAAATAAATAATAAAACAAAATATTTAATATCAACAAACAAAATCTCAATAAAAGGTTATAAAAACTAAGGAAAACGCTTATAAAAATAACATTAAAATAAGTTTTTACAACAAAAATCATACATAAGAAATATATAATTAATTTGCATATTGAAATAATTTATAGTAAATGATTATTTTTTCTTTTTTAAAAAATACCTAAAAAAACTAAACGCGACCGACTTGGTACATAACCTTTAATTTTATCTACTATTTTGATAATATTGTTTTTTAGGCGAAGTACAAATTTTAGATAAATACAAAGATAAAAATGAATTTTATAGTTTAGTAGGCATAAAATATTATAGTTATGTACCAAGTCTAATACAGAAACAGAATAACAACAAATAGTAATTAAAACAAACGATCCAGTTAGGTTTTCTGGTGTTGTTTTGAATAATAAACTTTATATTGGCTCAGACGATTATAATGTTTATGAATATAAAGCAGTTTAAATAGAATTTTTGAATTCAATTTGATAAATTAAACTTTAACTAGTAATAAATAAAAAGTTAATCAATAAATAATTGATTGACTTTTTAACATATTATAACTTTGTTTCTTGAACAACTTCTTCAATAGTATTTATCTTGTTTTTCTATGCTAGTTGCTTTAACTGCTTTTTTACGATTTACAATTAAATGATCAAGACTTCATATCATCGCAAACACTAATTCTATTCCTAATAAAATCATCGCAATAAAACCGATAATACCTCAAGCGCCTAATAAATTCATATTATATATCTCTCTTTTTATATAAGTAAATACACATTAATATTTAATAACAACAAAAAAATATAAAAAAGTAAAACTTTGAACTAATTATATATTATTTCAATTCCATTGGAGGTGTTCAAGCATCCTTATTTTTTTTTAAAAATTTTTCATTAAACATCAACAATATTAACCCAATAAGCACTGGAACTAAAAAGAAATAATATTCTCATTGCGTCGCGCCCAAATACAAATCTTTAATTTGCATATCTAAAATATTAGATTGAATAATACCAAAATTACAATTAGTAGCTTTATATAAACCAAAAATTGCTAAAGAAAGCAATGGCGTTCATAACAACATCACCAATTGAGAAGCAATTCCATAAGAACCATTTAAAATTTTAATACTGCGAAAAAATAAAATTCGCCCAATTGCAATAGCGAAACTAGAAATGATAATAAATAAAAATGTTAACCCCTTCAATTCAACAAAAATTCTAAATTGAGCTCATCCTTCATAACCATAACCCCCACCTATTACAGAAAATATTGGTAAAACAAAAATTAACATTATCCACGATGAACTAAACGCTTTTAAAATTAATGCATCTTTTTCATTAATTTTATTTTTAGACTTACTCATTGCAAAATGAAGAATTGTTGATTCAATTGCATATAAGATCGCCGTTAACAACGACAAAATTATTGCCCATGTAGCTTTTACTCACGGTTGAATATCACTAGGATTAGGACTTAATATTGTTTTATTAAACTCAATAATAATTTGTCAAATAACCAAACCAACAACCGCTAAAGATGTTAAAAGTAGTCCCGACCAAGCAATAAAAGATAATCTTTCTTCTAATAATAATCTTGATAATAAAGCTGTAAAAATTGGGGCAATATTTACTAACACTGTTGCCGTAGCACTCATTTTGGCCGCCAATTGAATTGATAAAATATACAATACTTGTGCAATCGGACCACCAAAAATACCAGCAATAATTACAATCATTCCTAACATACTTTTAGTATTTTTCCAAATTTGTTTTAAAAACTTTAATGGTTTATTATTAAGACAAACAACTAAAATTCAAGAAACAAATTCTTGCATTGTTGCTAAAATAAAACTATTTAATGCTCGCGTATCTAAAAAAATAATTAGTAATGGCGCTAATGAATACATAAAAGCTGAAATAACACCAATCCCTGTACCCGCAAGCAACTCTTGTTTCGTAAAATTAACATTAAATTTTTGTAAACCCATTTTTCCCTCCTTAAATTAATTTTTACCTGTTAATGTATAAACTGCTTGTTTCTTATTTTTACTATTTGTTTGCTGATTATCTTTTCATTTATCTTCGGTTTTAATACTATGAACTTTAATTTTATCGGGATCATCAAAAGCGATCAATTCATCTTTTGTATAAAAATCATCTTTATTTTTCAATTGCTTTTTTAAACGAACAATAATCCAATTAGTTAATGAACTTCGCGATAATATCGCCATTAACTGCAAAGGTTCAGTAATGGCTGCTAATAATATAATCCCTGAAACAGAAATAACAAGAATTAACATAAATAATTTTATAATTCCTTTAATTCCTAATTGTGATGATAATTGTTTATAATTAGTAAATTGATAATAAGCATTAGAAAAAATTAATTTATAAGCAATAACAATTGAAAAAATCATTGGAATAATAATAATTGCCAAATTTTTTCATCAAAACCGAGCATTACTATTATATGTTAAATATTTCCAAGTATAATTACTACTATAAATTCAACGATAAAATAAACCAAAAGTTGTTGATAATATTAAAGCATAAATTGTTAACTGTGCATCTTTTAAATAATATGTAAAAACTGACCCTAAAATTAAACTAATAACTAAACTAATAACTACTTGCATATAAGCGTGATTCGTAGTTTCGCGATGTCTTCCCGCTCCATAAATTAAAATACTCGCAGGTTCACTTATCATTAATAATGCTGAATTAATAGCAAAAATTAACGATAAATGTGGGGTATCAAAAATAGTCTTAATCGCAATATTCTCAAATTCTGGATTATTAGAACTTCTAACAGTTGCTAGCATTTGGACTTTCAATTCACCATATAAGCCATTAACAAAATATGGTGACATAATAAATTGTACGATAAACATAAAAGCAGCCACCATATAAGCAAACAATTCAAATTTAACAAATGTATTCCAACGAATTCTTCCTTGATAAGAAATTCATGTACCAAAAAAGTCTTTAAACGAAGTAATAAATAATAACATAATTACTCTCATATTTATCGCCACCGTCATATATATGGAATACGCCGACGCTGTACGAAAACCAATAAATAAAGCAATTAAAACAAAATCAATATTATTAAAAAGTGCTACCGCACAACTTTTAACCGCAACATAATTACTCTCTTGCAATAATTTATCATTTTTAGTTCATTCTTTAGTTTGCAATCATGGATATTTTAATTTCACATAAATATAAATTAAAATTGACTTAATAATTCCATGAAAAATATAAACTAAAAATGGTAAATAAGCATAGGGATTACCATTTCTAGCACTAATCCACATTCACAAAATAACACCTGTAAAAACTAATAAATCACAAGTTAAATGCACAATTCGATTAAAATAATTACCATTATCAGCTTGAATTAAATTTTCATAAGCACCAACAATGAAAAATGAAATTAAATTTTTTAATGACAACGATATGATAATAATTCATAATTGTCAAAACGGCATCACTTGAATAACATCATCAGTAATAGTTTCACTAACATTATTTCAATAGGCATATAAAGAAAACCCTAAACCTAAAAAAATAACTAATGATAAATAAATTATCCCCGTTTTAATATAATTATTTTTAATCGTACCAACAATATCATTAACAGTAATTCAATCTTTCTTTGATAAGGGATGATACAAATAAAAAATTCCCATAATTCCTAAACTACTCTCGGCCAAACCAATAGTAAATGAAATTGCCATAATAGTTCGTACTAATCCATTCATCTTCGCCCCATAATATTTAATTATTAAATAAATAAGAACAAACTGAAAAATTGAACCTAAAAATGTTCCAATAATTCCTAACAGTGTATTAAAAAAACTTTTGCTTGTTGAATACATTGGCCATTCCCCTTCAATTTAAATCATTTTATCACAAAATTAATTAATTTCTCTGCTATTTATTTCTAATATCTTATCAATATCTGATAAAACAAATTGTTTATTATTTAAATAATTCAAAGGAGCCGGTAAATTTTTAAACTCTAACTTATAAGCAAAAAGCATAATGCGATCATTTAAATTATATTTAGAACCATATTTAATGTCACCCACAATCGGTGTTTTTAAATACTCACAAGATGCTCTAATTTGATGTTTTCTTCCCGTAATAAGTTGGATCTCATATCAACTAAACTTTAATACTCTTTTAAACAATTTAAACTTGGTTACTACCGCTTTACAATTTAGCAATCCTAATTTAGGACTAAACGCCATTTTTTCTTGTATAATATCTTGAAATATATAGCCTTTAACAACTAATGGCAATTCCTTATTAGTAGCTAATAACGATAAATATTTTTTAGTAATATTATTTTGATTTCAAAATTGATGAAAAATATTTAAAGCAATTTTCTTTTTCGCATAAATCACTAAGCCTCTTGTTAATTTATCTAAACGATGTACATGACTAATAGTGAAAGAATAACTTTCATTAATTTGCAAATAATTACGAACCGCTAAATCTAAACAATCACCCACGGGATGATGAATTAAAACATTATGTGGTTTATCAACAATTAAAATATACTCATCTTCATAAATAATTGTCAAAACAATTTGACTAGCAAATTCCTTTTTTATTTCATTTTTGAAAGTTAAATTATCTAAAACAATAATTGTATCATTAGGTTTTAAATAATACTTCAAATCTGTAATAACTTTACCATTTAATTTTATCTTTTTTAAACGAAATAACTTATAAATTAATCGCAAAGGAACAGTATTAAAAGTTTTACACATAAATTTAATAATTGTTTGATGAGCATCATTTTCATCAATAACAAATTGTGTCATCCTAAGTTGCAACCAAAACTGTATAACTAATCAAGTTATTTATTAAATGAATTACAAATGGATATGTTACATTCTCACGACTAAAAATAAATAGTAATGACAACGACAAAGAAAAACCCAAATAACTAAAAATATTTTGAATATCGCCACCCAATCGGACATGCATTCAAGCAAAGTAAAAAGAAGAAATAAAAAACCCCAATCAACGATATCTTGATAACATAAAAATACTATGCCTAGTTGCTAATTCTTCCAATGATGGTGCTGTAATAACAACCATAATAAATAAACCAATCTTGCCACTAATAGTATTTGAAAATTTTTCAATTTCAGTTTGATTAGTAGATTTCTTAGCACCAATGGCATCATTAATAAACTTAAAAACAGCAGTAACTTGAAAAATAATTAACAAAGAAATAATAATCACAATAGCAACTAATAGCACATTATAAAGTAATGTATTACCAATCTTACTTGCCAACTGCTTACTAAAAAACAAAATTATAAAAATTGTTACTAATCTAGTAATGCTTTGTATAAAAAAATCAAGAGCACAACCGGCATTCGTAAGTTCGATTTTATTATCAACTTGGTAATAAAATAATGGCGATGTTTTAATAAAAATGGCAAAGAAAATACTACTAACTGCTTGTGAAAACACAAATAAATAAATTGCTCACGCGCCACTATTAATAAATTTTTTTGCATCTTCAACCATTAATCATCCAAAACTAAAACCATACGAAACTAAATTAAGGATTAAAAATAAAAAAATATAATTATTATTATTTAAAACATAAATCCGAAGTAAATCAAAAATTATTGGAAAAGCAAAAACTGTTATGAGAAATAAACAAGTACTAACTTTAGAAAATAGTTTATAATCATAAACCTGTAAATCATCAACAAAAGTTTTTGGAACTTGATACTTAAGTCTATATCATTTGCACGACTTTAATTGTTGTTGTTGTTGTTGGGGATGCGAAAAACTTTCAGAACTCATCTTTGAACCTTACTCCATTTTTATTTTCTTATATAATCATTATACATTTATATAGTATATGTGTATATAATTAATTTATTAAAAGGAGGAAATTATAAATGTTTCAAAGAAAAGAATTAAATTATTCGTTAGATGCTCTAGAACCAATTATATCTAAAGAAACAATGGATTATCATTACAACAAACATCACAAAGCATATGAAGATGGTTTAAATAATACTCTTGCAAAATTAGAAAATAACAACAAACCTACCGATCTGAATCAATTAATGCGTGACTATTTAACATTGCCAAATGAATACCATGTTGGTATTCGCCAATTCGGTGGCGGATTAATTAATCACAACTTCTTTTTTAGTATTCTAGCTAAAGACAAACCAATTAGTAATGGTAAATTAAAAACTCTTATTGAAGAAACTTATGGGTCAATGGAAAAATGACAAGAAAAAATGTGTGACGCCGCCTTACAAGTCTTTGGTAGTGGTTGAACATGATTATTAATTGATCGTAACGGTAAATTAAAAATTTTTAACACCTTTAACCAAGATAATCCTTGATTTTTAAAATCCTGTCCTTTAATAGGTATTGATGTTTGAGAACATGCCTATTATATTGACTATCGCAACGATCGTAAAACTTATGTAACTAAATTTTTTGATATTATTAACTGAGAAGAAGTTGAAAAACTATATGACACTTATTTAAAAAATAATTCTAAATAATGGAATAGCAACCCTTTTTAGGACACTTTTTATGTAGACTGCCATTTTCTAAATTCAACGGGTGTTAAATAATTTAAGCTGCCGTGAATTTAAATATTGTTGTATCAATTAACAAAATCAAATAGTTCGCATTTTAATTGTGTTAAATTTTCAAATTTTTTACCCTTAATAAATTCTGTTTTAAAGGTTTTGTAAATTGTTTTGGCCACAGCATTATCACAAGGATGGCCTTTGTTGCTTAATGATCTTTTAATGTTAAAAGTTATTAAAATTTCATCAATGATTTTATTTTTGAACTCATTACCACGATCGGTATGAAATAAAGTTATTTTATTTTAATGGTCGTGTTATCTTATGAAAAGCTTGTTGAACTAACTAGTTCGGCGGTTTTGTTTGGCCTAACATTATATCCAATTACTTCGCGATTAAACAAGTCAATTAATAAACAAATATAGTGTCATTTTCCTTCAACTTTCACATATGTTAAATCACTAACAACAACTTCATTAAGTTTTTTGTCATTAAATTCACGATTTAAAACATTACTAATTTGGGCATTATTAGTTGTTGTTTTATGATTACGATATTTTAATTTGGTGTATTTAGAAATCAAATTATTTTTGATCATAATGCATCTGATTTTTCGCCGCGATAAGATGATATCTTTTCTTATTAAAACGGCTTTAATTTTACGAGCCCCATAAATTTTGCGATTTTTATTAAACGCACCGATAACTTCTTGTTCATAGTTATTAACCTGCTTGTTATAGTACATTTATTAGGTTGATAATAATACGTTGATTTTGATAAATCCAAAATCTTATATATTTTCCTCAATGAATATTTGTTTTTGTTGTTATTAATTATTGTTATTTTTTGGCTATTATCAGTGCCGCTTGCTTTAAAATATCGTTTTCCGTTCGTAATTGTTTTAATTCTTTTCGTAAGTAAATTAATTCATTTTCTTCATTACTTTGATTATCTTTTGCTTTAAAAGAACCAGAATTATCGAATGATTTTATTTAATTATAAATAGCAGATTTTGAAATACCATATTCATTAATAATTTCAATAATGCTTTTCCCGTTTTGATAAATCATGATAATTTGTTTTTTAAATTCATCTGTATATGAATTTTTGCCCATTTTTATATTCCTACTTTCTTAATAATTTTATCTTATTTTTAAAGTCCGCATAAATGTGGTTCAACTTATTGTAACCTATCCATAATACTAATTTTAATAAAAAAGATGAATTCATTGAATTCATCTTTTTTATTAAATAATTTATTGAATTATTGCAATAACTTCACCAGCTTTAACAGGACCTAATTTAATATTAGTAATTTTTTTACCTTTTAAACTATCAAGTAAAAAAATTAACGGTGATTGATTTGATTTAATTTCACCAGCAATTTCACTTCAATTAACAACTGCTAATAATTCATTAGCCTTTACTTTTTGACCTTGTTTAACTTTCGGTTCAAACCCCCTACCTTTTAAATTAACCGTATCTAAACCAATGTGTAGTAAACAATCTACTTTTGTTCGATGTTGAATTCCATAAGCGTGATTCGTAGGAAATGCTGAGGTTATCGCGCCTGCAAACGGTGCATAAAACTCATTAGCGGCAGGGGTTAATGCTACACCATCACCTAACATCTTTTCATTAAACACTTCATCATCAACATCAGTAATATTAATTACTTCACCATCTACTGGTGACAAAACTTCAATTTGCTTTTTTTTAAAAAAATCACAAAAACTAAACATTTAATTATTTTCCTTTCATATATTGTATACATCTTTAAATTATATGTGAAAAAATCACTTTTGTCATTAAAAAAAAGTGATAGGTCGCGTTTAGTTTTCTTAGGTATTTTTTCTTTTTTAAAAAATACCTAAGAAAACTAAACGCGACCATTATTAATTTTATTAAATTTTAACTAATATTTTTACTTACTTAAATGTAATATATTTATTTGTATATACAATTCTACCTTTATTAATTCAACTAGCATCATTTTTCTTATTATATTTATTTCATAATGAAGTTTTATATATTTCTTTTCTGATTTCTATTTCTGAATTAATATTTTCATTAATATAATGCAATACATTTAATTTGTTTAAATTTGCCATTCTTAAATGTAATAGGTTATTTAAATTCTTATGATTATATATTCTCGCCCCACATCCTAATTGTTGTTTTACCAAATGTGACACATCACTTTCAATGCTACAACCAATATTTCATTCTAAATTTTGATGATGAATACCATACCATGCTTATTGTTTTTGAAATAATTACTCGCCTTTCTTAAATTTATTTTAATATCTTTATTTAATTCATTTTTAGCATCATTACGAATGGTTTTGATTAATTCTTGATGATTTCCATCCTTATATAATTCAATTCAATTATTTAGTGTTGCTTTGCGATTTTCAAAAATAATATTAAATGCCTTTTGTTTTAATTTTTTAATAGCGTGATAACCATCTAAAATATATCTAACATTACCAAAAATATTGGCAATTTCTCTAATTCAAGTAGCACCATCGCCACAAACAATTATTCTGTCATAATTAGCATTTACATAATGTTTTTGTAATTCCTTAATTAATAAATCACGATAATCCATCGTATTTATTTGTTTATCAACTTTTAAAATTAGAAAATGACCTCGTTTGTTTTCTAATTCTCTACAAGCATTTTTGTATTTTTTTTCTTTATGTCCGGCATGAAAAGTAACTAAACGAATTTTTTGATCTTGTTTAACTTTATGATCTAATGTCGCTAAAAATGCCTCATCTAGTTAAATATATAAATCCTTATTTTTAACATCAATTCTAGTTTTAGTTTCTTTTTCTGCTAGTTGGAAATATTCAGCAATATCGTATTTATTTAAAATATTTGAAAATATTACCTTTTGAAATATAACAATGATTTAGAGCATCTAAAACATCGCGATACCGTTTACCATCACCCAGAAGACTTAAAACTTTAAATTGAACATCAAAATAAATGCATTGTTTAGGCAATAAACCAATTTCTTTATCTAATAAACATACATATTCAAATTTACCTGATTTTTGATTTCAATATTTATATCGGCGTCGTTTAAAAGTAACATCACCAAAAATTGTAATAATTGTTCTTCAAGCAAAATGAACTACTTTATAACCTTATTTTAACCGATAATGATATTTATATAAGTATTCATCTAATTTTTCATATTCGTTGGCTAATTGTTCACATTTATTGGTGTACATATTTTTATGGGTTGTAAATAGACTTAATCAATGCTTGTTTTCTACAGTTTTTAAATTATTTTTAATTTCTAACATAAAAAAAATCGCCTTTCTTGGTAGTGGTTTTAACAAAGTTAAATTTCGTTAGTTTATTTTTCTGTTTTAATGATAATTTTTTTTAGAATTAGTGTTCAATATTCTAAAAAATGATAAAAATTTTATTTTATGATTTATAATTAAATTTGTATTAATTTAAAATTTATAATTTTAAGTGGAGGCGATAATTACTACAAAAATTTATTAAATTAGCAAAAATTCACAAAAAGGATTTAATAAATGAAAAAATTACTAGAAATTTTAGGAACAATAACAATAGCAGGAACTGGAATGTCGGGCATTGTCGGAAACGCTCCAACTCAAACAAAAAATGAAATTAATTTTTTACAAACAAATAATTTAGAAAACATAAATTATAAAAGACAAAAATGAAGCAATAATGAAAATAATAAAATAAATATAGTAAAAACTGTAATCAACACGAATGGGATAGTTCGTTCGGATGGTATTATTTTTAATAGCAAAGTATATTTTGGTTCATGAGATCATAATGTTTATGAATATGATCCATTGACAGGTCAACAAAAAGTTGTTATTCGAGCAAACGGAGAAATTTGAACTTCTGGAGTTATGTTAAATAACAAATTATATTTTGGTTCAGATGATCACAAAGTATATGAATATGATCCATTGACAGGTAAACAAAAAGTTGTTATTGAAGCGATAGACAATGCTCTTGGTGTAGTTAATAATATAAGATCGTCTGGCGTAGTACTAAATAATAAACTTTATTTTGGATGTAGTAATAGTCGGGTTTATGAGTACGATCCCGCTACAGGTCAACAAAAAGTTGTTATTCAAGCAAGGGAATGAATTGATTCAGCTGGCGTAGTATTAAATAATAAATTATATATTGGTTCAGCAGATAAAAATGTATATGAGTATGATCCTGTAACTGAACAACAAAAAGTTGTCATTACAGCAAGTAGTGTAATTTATTCTTCTGGTATTGTATTAAATAATAAGCTTTATTTTGGTTCATGAGATCATAATGTTTATGAATATGATCCATTGACAGGTCAACAAAAAGTTGTTATTCGAGCAAACGGAGAAATTTGAACTTCTGGAGTTATGTTAAATAACAAATTATATTTTGGTTCAGATGATCACAAAGTATATGAATATGATCCATTGACAGGTAAACAAAAAGTTGTTATTGAAGCGATAGACAATGCTCTTGGTGTAGTTAATAATATAAGATCGTCTGGCGTAGTACTAAATAATAAACTTTATTTTGGATGTAGTAATAGTCGGGTTTATGAGTACGATCCCGCTACAGGTCAACAAAAAGTTGTTATTCAAGCGAGGGGATGAATTGATTCAGCTGGTGTAGTATTAAATAATAAATTATATATTGGTTCAGCAGATAAAAATGTATATGAGTATAGTTGATATTATTTAAATTCTGATTTAGATATATCACAACAAAATAAAATTATTAATTTAAATGAATTAATTCAAGAAGCGATATTTTTTAAATTTCAAGATGAAAATCCAAATTTAAAATTTAAAGAAATAAAAAATATTGATACTAATAATTTAACTTTTTCAAATGTTGAAGTTACAAGAAAAGAAAATTCATTTTTATGATCTAATGTTCCTAAAAATGTATGTTCTGATAGAGAAATTATTAATAAAACTCCGAATACAAGATCATTTAATGTACCTGCTTGTGAATATAATTTAAAATCAAAATTAGTATTTCAAATTACAACAGGATTAACTAAAACAAAACAAGAAAATAAATTAAATGGTTGAAACATAAATTCTGATGATGAAATGAAATTAACAGATTTTACAAATATAAATAATAAAAATTCTGAAATCATTAATGTATTATCAAATGAATTTGATTTATCAAACACAAATAAACAAGAACAAGAAATGATTTTAAGTATTTTTAAGGAACCCGTTGATAAATTTGAACTTAACCCCAATGAAAAATTACAAATTAATTATTTTGTAAGAATAGTTAAATCTGGAATTACGTTAAATTTAAAACAAAAAATTAATGGAACAATTAGTGCCAAAATAATTGATGATAACAATAAAGAACAAATAATTACATTATCAATTACAGAAGTAATGCAAATTTTACAAAAATATAGTTTATTACCCAATGAAATTGCTATAGATAAAAACAATGATAAAATAACATTTAACGGTGGCGCATTTTTTTCATCAGAAAGAGAAGGGCCGGTAAGAACAAATACAGTTACTACTATAGTATAAGGTTTTATAAAAACGATATTAGCCTATTTAGAACAATAATTTTAATTAAAACAAGCATAACAAGTTTAAATTTCTTATAAAAACAAGAAAAATATTCAAACCAGTAATTTTAATTAATTACTGGTTTTTATCTTGACAAAATAGAAAGAAGAAAAAATGAAAAATTGCTTATTTGTTTAAGGGTGTTGTCATCATAGAAAACTAACCTTTCTTTGGGTAGTAATTTTAACAGTTTTTAAATTTAGTTATTACGGATTTTCAATTTTAATTTCAAAGTTACTTGTATTTCTTAATGTATAATCTATTGTATTATCGCTATTGTCTCAAATTTCTAACTTTGTACTTTGTACTTTGATTGTTATTTTTTTATTAATTATTCAAAGCTCATGTGGCTTTATATTAGGGCCGTTAGGGCCAGTTATTTTTTGCCTATATGTAGTTATTAATTTTGTAATTTTATCTTGTTTATCTTGATTATTGTAAAATTCTTTTGTAAATAGGAAAATAAGTTTGTTTAAATTTTTTAATTCTGGTAATTTTTTATTTAGATTGATATTGTCTTTTTGATACATGTTAATTTCTCCAACTCTATTTTTATCTCTTAAAAGATGAAAATATACTTTTTCTAAGTTTTCGATTTCAAAATTATAAATTTTATCACTTTGTCTTTTAGTTCTAATTAGTTGTATTGTTGTTTTATCATTATTAATGTTCGGGGGAATAGTAAAAATGTTATTGAAACTAATGGTTAGCACGGTAAATATTTTCATAAACATTTTTATTGCTCCTTTTTAAAATATTTTATTTTTTATTGTTCTTTTTTCTTTAATTTTTTTAATAAGTCACTCAATACCACAATTTATAATTAAAGCTATTGTAATGCATATATCTAAATACCCTAGTATCATAAGTGAAATTAATGCTTCAAATTTTTCATATAATAATTTCAAATCATTAATTTCCAATTTTAAAAATGGAATGAAAAAGATAATAATCATAAAAATGTAAGGCAAAATTTTCCATCAATATTTTTTTAAAGAATTAATGAGTTTGTTTGATTTCATTTTTCAAGGCTCTTTTTGCTTTAATTTTTTGAATAATCAAGCGGATTAATTTTTCAAATTTAATTGCAAAATATATTGCTCCGCCTCATCAAAAAACAAATATTCCTGCGAGCATAATACCACTATTGAACTTGCCAAAGAATTTAACCATTTCTTTATTCATAAAATTATTAAATTCATCACTTGTTCCGGTTATTCATTTAGTATCAATTACTGTTAATGCACAAATTAATAAACTTATAAAGATGAAAATGATACTTAATACTATTTTTAACCACTGCTTTTTAAAAGAAATTTTAATTCTTAATTTTAATGGCAGTTTTTCTTTTGAATTATCTTTTTTAAATAATTTTGCTAAAAGTTTTTTCATTTTTATTCTCCTTTCGTGTTTAAAAATTTTTAATTTTTGGTTTTTAATTATTAAGTCTGATTTTTGATTAATATGAATAGTATTTCACTTTTCTAATTCTAAAATTTCTTTATTTTTTTCCATTATTATGTATTTAAGAGTATTAACACTATTTTCTAATATGACATTAACAATTTTTAATTTGTCATTCTCTATTTCTAATTCTTGTTTTTTGGTTCATTTTTCCATTTTTTTACCCACCTTTAATTACAATAAATAAGGCAATAAGTACACAAGCAACACCAAGAATGGTAAAAATTGGGTGTTGCGAAAATATCCGGGCCATTGGTTTAAATAGTTCTAAAATTGTTAAATTGCTAGTAATAAACTTTTGGAAATTGGCAAGCCCTTCGCTAATATAGTTTGTTAAAGTTTCAAAATGACTACCAGCTAATAACCCAAGAACAGTTATTAAGATAAAAATAATAATTAGTTTAAACATTGTTAGTTACCTTGTTTTGTTTTTATTGGTTTTATTTGTTTTTTAGCTTTTCCTCACGCACTTAATCGACTCTTATTTTTTAACAGCATATTGGCGTTGTTTTTCTAAATTAACTTGTAGACTACCAAATCCAAGAATAATTGCCATAAGAAATTCTACAGCCAGTGTTAAGAATAAAGGAAATATTAATTGAATTTTTGTTCCTGGTACTTCTAAACTTCAAATTAAATCAAAAATTTTATAAAGCATTTGGGCCAGAAAGTCGGCCATTTTTGCGAGATTTTCCATTTTTTATTGTTCCTTTTCTTTCGTTTTTCTTAAAAATTTGCTAAATTTATCCATTTTTAAGTATTCTAAGTCTTCTAAATCAATTGCGGTGTCAGTATAGTATTTGTCTTCATAATCAGGATTTACTTTTGCATTTAAGTAATCTCTTAAAAATGCTAGGTAAAAAGAATTGTAAGTGTTAAGTATTGGTAAAGGAATTTTTAGTTTAAAAAAATAAATATCAAGTTCAGGAATATCACGATATTTAATGCGACGACCACTTTTACTATTTTTAGCATCAATTAAGGTGTTTCGTCAGCGTTCATATTCTTCAATGCTCGTAAAGGCGCCATAAATGACTTTTAAGTAGGGACGAAAAATATTAACGGGTTTTTTACGAATGACGACAATCACATTATTGGCAATATCACGAACTTTAACTCAAATATGTTTATCTCTTTGACCACCAGTCAGCACAATATGACCAAAATGCCGTGCCAGAGCAAAATACTCTTGGATACCGTTTTCTTCGTTTTTGGTATTATTTTTTTTCAATCTGTTACTTCTAAAAATAAATTGGTTTCATCTCATAACAGTAAGGTTTTGTCTGGCAATACCGGATAATCAAAGTCTAATAATCCCATATGTCCTAAAATTAATTTTTGGGTTTCTCTAGTAATGGGAAGGTTGATGCGATGTGATATTTTTTCTTTTTTAGTAATTTTGATGCGTATACTAGAAAGGCGGTTTTCCCAGTCCTTAACGAACCAATAACAATATTTAATGGTGAGTTATTTTTTAAGAAATTAATCACTTTGTTAATTTGTGTTAAATTACCGATTTTAAAAAGGAAAATTAAAATACAACCCGCTAAAAATAAATAGCTTACAATGTTTTTAAAATAACCGTTGTAAATGTATCAAATTGCTCCGCAATGTCATAAAATTAAAAATGAAGTACGATTTAATTCAATAAAATGGTTATTTTTTTCTATTATTCATTTGCAAAATTTCATCTTGCACCCCGCTTTATTTTTTTATTAGCGGACTGCTCCAAGTAATTTTTCAAACATTTTAAAACAAATAAAGAATATTGCCAAAATAAATGGAAAAATGAATATTCAATAGTCGGCAAAGAAGTTACTGACTTGCGGCATATTAACAGCAATAATTTTTCACATTTTAGTAAACGCCGTTATAATTGCATTTCACAATTTAGTCATCGCGTCACCAGCTGTTATTTTTTCTACTGTTGCTGGCGGGGGGGGTGCATTGGCCAAGAAAGTTCCAATCATATAATCACCCCCTTTCTTTTTAAAACATTCATCATTTATATTCAAAGTTTTTCTTAAATTTGTTAAAACCACGATTAACCTTAACACGATTGTATTTTTTTCTAATTAATTTTGAATTTCTCTGTGAATATATCACAATGTAACTTCGCGATATTACTTTTGTTTCTATCTAAATACTGATATGGCTTTTCAAAGTAGTATTAAAATAAATCACACCATAATCGCTGTTAAGAATCAAAAAGCAATGTTTGCTATTAAAAGTCAAAGTGGTGCTTCGGTTAATTTAATTTCTTTACCACCAGTAATGTGAGCCGGAATAGTTGTAATTTGAATAAATAAATCTCAGAAAGTTTGTTTAATTTGTTCTCAATTAAATTATTTTAAATTTATTGTCATTTTTTATTTTCCAAAAATCATTTTTATTGGTAAATACATAATTGAAATTAATGCGAAAAGAAAAGTAATGATAATAATTAATCCGGCAATAAACGAGACTTGTGCAGGCATTTTTTCCATCGAAATAAACAGTTCTAAAAATTCCATAATAATTTCTCAAAACATTATTTTTTATTCTCATTATTTTCTTTTGAATTAGGACCTTTAACCCATTCTTCAAAGCGAGCAATAAATACCTTTTCATCTTTTGTGAAATTACCAATATTATTTTTAATGGCATTTTTATATTTAATTCGCATTTTTATTTTGGCATAAATTTTATAAGCAAAATATGCCAATAGCATTATGCAAATGATAATAAATATTATTCCAATCGCAATATTCATTTTTAAACTCCTTTAAAATAGTTATAATTTATATCTTTTTTGTTGTTTTCTTTTCCGGCAATGAAGAAGCTTAATAATTCTTGTCCCTTAATTAATTTGGTTTCATTTTCTTTTTGATTAATTGAAATTACTTGATATTTATTATCTTTTATTATTCCGATGCAAATAGAATTTTCATATTTTCCTTTATAAACAAATCGCTTTGCAAACCAAATACCGATTTGTTCATTAAATCACGGAATTTTTGGTGCTTTAATAGGTATTGCGTTTTGTTTTTCTTTTAAGAGATATTTTTTAATATTTAAGAAAACGTTTTCAATGTTTTTCATAATAAATTACCTTTCTTATAAATAAACTAAGTTATATTAACTAAGTTGTTAGTTAACTTAGTTTTTTAAACACTTATATATCGCAGATTTAAGTGTTTAACAAGCTTTGTAAGTAAATTTTGTTTTTTAATTAAATAAAGATTTTAATAATTTTAAACTTAGTATATCCCCTACATAGAAATTTCTACACTTTAACATCCGCGTCCTGCCCTTGGAACTAATTTAATAGCGGGTCGCGTTTAGTTTTCTTAGGTATTTTTTAAAAAAGAAAAAATAATCATTTACTATAAATTATTTCAATATGCAAATTAAGTATATATTTCTTATGTATGATTTTTGTTGTAAAAACTTATTTTAATGTTGTTTTTATAAGCGTTTTCCTTGGTTTTTATAACCTTTTATTGAGATTTTGTTTGTTAATATTAAATATTTTGTTTTATTATTTATTTTCTAAATAAAATGATAATTAAGTTGTCTTTGCTTGTCATTAAAAATTATTTAAACCTTTTCCTACACCTACCTAACAAAACTTTATGCGCCCTAATAGCGTGTATATTTTTAGGAAATCAACCCATTCATTTTTTTATTGCAAAATGAAACAAATTGCTATAGCTAATAAGATGTGTTATCTATCAACTGGTAAACTCCTTTTGGTTATGGCGACCACCCACAATTTATCGTGCTTTAATACATACCAACATTATTAACTCACTTGTATTTAATTTTCAAAGAACAAATTTATAACATCTTATAAAATAAAAAGACAATCATTGCTGACTGTCTTAATACTTATTCAAATATTTTCCCACCTAACAAAACTTTATGCGTCCTATTAATTTTATTAAATTTTCACTAATATTTTTAATTACTTAAATATAATATATTTATTTGTATATACAATGTTACCTTTACTATGGATAGGCTACAATAAGTTGGACCATAATTATATAGACTTCGAAATTATTAAGAAAGAAGGAATATAAAAATG
Source organism: Spiroplasma endosymbiont of Agriotes lineatus (assembly GCF_964019485.1). Lineage (GTDB taxonomy): Bacteria > Bacillota_I > Bacilli_A > Mycoplasmatales > Nriv7 > Nriv7. The sequence goes on along the minus strand of NZ_OZ026448.1, from coordinate 530,548 downwards.
GGAAATAAAACCTCATACTCTGAAGAATTTAAAAAATAAATTGTCATGCTATACAAAAATGGCAAAAGTGTTATTAATTTAGGGAAAGAATATAATTTACCAAAACCAACTATTTATAGTTGAGTTAAAAATTATAATAATTCTGGTTCATTTAAAACAAAAGACAATCGCAAACTAAAAGAAAATGAAATAATAACTTTACGAAAAGAACTTAAAGATTTAAAAATGGAAAATGACATTTTAAAGCAAGCCGCACTGATAATGGCCAAAAAATAATAATAATTAATAGCAATAAGAAAAAATATTCAATAAGAAAAATGTGTAAATTATTAAATATTTCAAAATCCAATTACTATTATCAAATTAATAAATACACAAGGAAAATAGTGAATAATTATAATCAAGAAATTATCAGTGCATTTAACGAAGGCCGCCAAGTCTATGGAGCTCGAAAAATCAAAGTAGTATTAGCTCATAAAAGTATTAACCTATCTAGACGCAAAATTAGAAACATTATGAAAAACAATAATTTGATATCAAAGTACACAAAAACAAGACTTAAATGCAAAAATATTCAAGTAAATAATGATTCAGTAAATAACATTGTAAACCGAGACTTTAATAATAGAAAAATAAATGAAATTATCGTTAGTGACTTAACTTATATAAAAGTGGGTTTTAAATGATTTTATGTATGTCTCCTAATTGATTTGTATAATCGCGAGATTGTTGGTTATAGTTCCGGACCAAATAAAAATACGGAGTTGGTTTATCAAGCTATTATGCGAATTACTAGATCATTATCAAAAATTGAAATATTTCATACCGACCGAGGTAATGAGTTTAAAAATAATATAATTGATCAATTATTATCTACATTTAAAATTCAAAGATCATTGAGTGCGAAGGGTTGTCCATATGATAATGCAGTTGCTGAAGCAACTTATAAAGTTTTTAAAACAGAATTTATTAATGGTAGAAAATTCAATGATCTTGCGCAATTAGAACTTGAATTATTTGATTACATTAATTGATACAATAATCTTAGAATACATGGCAGTTTAAATTATTTATCTCCAGTTACTTTTAGAAAACAAATGTCTATATAAAAATTGTCCTAAAAAGGGTTGCCAATCCAGGAAAACGATTTCTATTTTTCCGATTACAAATAAACAAATGCTTTCATTAGGACACATGTCTTTATTAGATTATAATTATCCGATATTAGAAGAAAGCATGAATAGGTTACAATAAGTTGGGTCATATTTATGTGGACTTTCAAAATAAGACAAAATTATTAAGAAAGCAGAAATATAATCTAGATGATGAACCCCATTCATAAAACTACTATTAAAAATTGCTAAGGCAATATTATTGCTATCAATGGGGTCATTTTGCAAAAACAATTTAACAATCATTGTCATAATTGTATTTGCCATAATAAATAATGTTGGAATTAATGGAATTGCAATAATGATAATCAACATATTTTTAATTGCTTGTTTCAATTTCATGATGGCGATTATTAATACATCCACGCAATCCGCTTTGGTGCCAATAATGACAGTAAACATAGCCCTATTGCAAATTGCTGCAACCCCAAACAACAATCAATATATCGTGGCTAATATTAATTTATTATCCTATACTAAATAATCGCTTGTTTAATGCTCCTCCGCTAATAAAATACACAACATCTTGCATCCCGCTCAAAAGCAAAACAATGGGAGTTATAAAAATAAGATACAAAATAGCACAAAAACTATCTATTGCTCGCCCAATAATATTGCCCATTATGTTTGGGCCACCAGTTGGTTGCGCTGTCTCAACATTCAAAGTATTACTAAAAAATGTTTGAATGTTATTTGATGTTTCGGTATCGGGCAAAAACCACAAAATCGCCGATAACATTGCAATTACAATATAAGCAATAATTAGCAGTGGTGTCATTGCTATTGTTAGCATTGTTAATATTTTTTTAAAATAAAATGCAACAAATCGCTCTAAACCTTGTTTCAAAATTGGTTTTTTAGATTTTTACAACGGGGCTGTCCAAAATTCCGTGTCTCGATAATTCATTCTAAATTATACTTAAACGAAGGAGAACAGAAAATGACAAAAAAAAATAAAAAAAGAACCTGATGCAATTGATAAAGTTGTGGATTATTTTTTAGAAAATATTGATAATCCACAAGATTTATTTAAAAGTAATAATATTTTTCAGGAATTTACCAAAAAATTAACTGAAAGAATGTTAAATGCAGAAATTAAAGATCGTCTTGAAACAGATGATAACTATAACAAAAGAAATGGTAGTACACCAAAAACCATTATTACTAAAAATGGTTCAATTGCAATTGATGTACCAAGAGATCGAAATAGTACTTTTGAACCAGTAATTATTCCGAAAAGACAAAAAAGATTTGATAACTTTGATCAAAAAGTAATTTCTTTATATGCAAGAGGAATGACAATTTCTGATATAAAAGCACAATTACAAGAATTCTATCACGGAACAGAAATTTCAGAAAGTTTAATTAGTCAAATAACTGATGATGTTATTGAAGAAGTTAAAGTGTGACAAACTAAACCTTTAGAGAAGATTTGTCCGATTGTTTATTTTGATTGTATTGTTGTTAAAGTAAAACGAGATAAACGAATAATAAACAAAGCAGTATAGTCTTGCCTTAGGAATTAATATAAATAGCTTAAAAGATATTTTAGGAATGTGAATTAGTGAAAATGAGGGAGCCAAATTTTGACTGAATAATCTTACGGAAATGAAAAATCGCGGATTACAAGATATTCTTGTTGTTTGTAGTGATAATTTAACAGGAATGTCTGATGCAATAGAAGCCTGTTTTTCCAAAAACACAACATCAATTATGTATTATATGATTTTGTATTTATTATTGGTTTAAATGAAGGTGTTTTTCCTAATACTTTAAGTATTGAAGAAGGAATTACTGCTATTGAAGAAGAACGAATGGTTTTATATGTTGCGATTACAAGAGCAAAAAAAGGATTATTTTTAAGCTATAGTAAAGGATTTTCTTATATAGCTAATAATTATTGTTTACCTTCAAGATTTGTTACAGAAATTAATACTAGTTTATTAGAAATTAAATTTGATGAACAGGATTTTTAAATTTTGTGGAAAACTATTAAAAGTTCAACATTTATAAAGGAAATAAATGTTGAAAACAATGTGGATAACTAAGGATTTGCTAATTTTATTAAAAATATTTTAAATTTGGAAGGAAAAAATAAGTGATGTTTAAAATTAAATTAGTTAGTATAAAAAGAAAAATATCTAAAAATAAAGATGGTTCTGTGATGTCAGGTTACTTTGCCGAATTTTTGCGTTATAAAAATGATTTATTTGAGCCTACCTGCGAACAAAAAGCCTTATGAATTGATGATAACAATCTAGAACAACAAGAAATTTATAAATTGTTAAAAGAAAATGTTAAATCATTTTTTTAGTTGCAAATTAACTTTTGAAAAAATCCCAAAATAGTTAATTTGCAAAAAATTTAATTATCAAAAAACTTGTCCAGTTAATTGGTAATCACTTCGGTCTGCGAAGCGATGCGGAAAGCGTATGCTCCGCCCGCTAGCGGGTTAGTCGGCGAAGCCGACTATTACTTGATTAAATAACACAACTGGCGAAAATCTAAAACGGGGGCATAAAATATGAATTTACAAGCTCAAAATCTGACTGATTTTTATATGAAAACCACCATTTATTATGGTCAATATATTCGTAATGTCGTTTTGCCCTTAGAACGCATTAAAGCAAATATTCGCAATATTAGTGGTTTAAAGAATAAAGGAGAACGAGAAACCAAAATGTTAAATAGTATAATGTGCGTGCTAAATGTAGTGCTGTCAGAAAGACATATCATAATTTTTCAGTTAAAGAACTTACATTTTTAACTTTGATTTATAAGTTAAAGGAAACAGATGTTAAAAAATGTAAAAAAGAATTAAAAAAATTTTTTAGAAATATAAAATATTATTTTTTAAAAAAAAGAATAAAGAAATTAAATATTTTTATACATATGAATATCAACAAAGAGGAGCTATACATTTTCATATTTTACTTGATAAAAAAATACCAAATAAATTAGTTCTTAAATACTGACCTTATGGGTTAAATAAAAATTTTGTTGTTAAACAAGATACTAATGAAGCGGTTGTTAAATACTGCTCTAAATATATTACTAAAAATGTCTTGAATGAAAAATCATTAAATCAGTATGACTTAAATATCAAGGCTTATCACTTCTCTTACAACTGTCAAAATCCTATTACTAGAAAACAAGTATTTACTGATACTTTGAATAATATTGTTAATCGCACCATAAATTCTGAGTTTGTAAAATACTTAAAATCAGCAGTTAACAAATTTAAAACTAAAATGTGCGGAGTAATTTATGAATTTAAAAATATCAATTATGTAGAATTCGAAAGTGAAAATTATGCTTCGTTAGAAAGTTTAAGGTTTAGAAATCAACTAAGAAAAATGAAACACTAGGAGTTAATAAGTATGTCTCGTAGTTATGCCATTATGCATTCACAAAGAAATTCAAAATTAATTAGGAAAAAATACAATCGTGTTAAGGTTGGCCGTGTTGGTATGGCAACCCTTTTTAGGACAATTTTTATGTAAACTGCCATTTTCTAAATTCAACGGGTGTTAAATAATTTAAACTACCGTGAATTCGAATATTGTTGTATCAATTAACAAAATCAAATAGTTTGCATTTTAATTGTGTTAAGTTTGTAAATTTTTTATCCTTAATAAATTCCGTTTTAAAGGTTTTGTAAGTTGTTTCGGCCACAGCATTATCACAAGGACAACCTTTATTGCTTAATGATCTTTTAATGTTAAAAGTTATTAAAATTTCATCAATGATTTTATTTTTAAATTCATTACCGCGATCGATATGAAATAAAATAATTTGCTTTAATGGTCGTGTTATCCTTATGAAAAGTTTGTTGAAACTAGTTCAGCGGTTTTGTTTGGCCCGGCATTATATCCAATTATTTTGCGATTAAACAAGTCAATTAATAAACAAATATAGTGTCATTTCCCACCAATTTGAACATATGTTAAATCACTAACAACAGCTTCATTGGGTTTTTTATTGTTAAATTCATGGTTTAAAACATTACTAATTTGGTCATTATTAACCATTGTTTTATGATTATGATATTTTAATTTAATATATTTAGATACTAATTGATTTTTAATCATAATTTGTCGAATTTTTTTTCGAGATAAAATAATATCTTTTCTTGTTAAAACAACTTTAATTTTACGAGCATCATAATATCTTACGACTTTTATTAAATGCACTGATAACTTCTTCTTCATAATTATTAACATAATAATTAACACAATTATTGGTTTGATAATAATATGTTGATTTTGCTATTTTTAATATTTGAGACATTTTTAGCACGGAATATTTTTCTTTATTATTGTTAATAATTTCTATTTTTTGCCAATTATCAGTGCTGCTTGCTTTAAAATGTCATTTTCCATTCGGAATTGTTAGTTTTCTTTTCGTAAGTAAATTAATTCATTTTATTCGACAGTGCGATTATCTTTCACTTTAAATGACCCAGAATTATTAAAATTTTTAATTCACTGATATACGGCTGATTTTGGAACCCCGTATTCTTTAATAATTTTAACAATGCTTTTTCCGTTTTGATAAAGCGTGATAATTTGTTTTTTAAATTCATCTGTATATGAATTTTTTCCCATTTTTATATTCCTGCTTTCTTATATAATTTTATTTTATTTTAAAGTCCACATAAATATGGTCCAACTTATTGTAGCCTATCCATTGTTCATCTCATAACAGTAAGGTTTTGTCTGGCAACACCGGATAATCAAAGTCTAATAATCCCATATGCCCTAAACTTAATTTTTGGGTTTCTAGTAATGGAAAGATTGAGGCGGTGTGATATTTCTTCTTTTTTAGTAATTTTGATGCGTATACTAGAAAAGCAGTTTTTCCAGTTCCTAATGAACCAATAACAATATTTAATGGTGGGTTTTTTAAAAAGTTAATAACTTTGTTAATTTGTGTTAAATTATTGATTTTAAAAAGGAAAATTAAAATACAACCCGATAAAAATAAATAACTTACAATATTTTTAAAATAACCGTTGTAAATATATCAAATTGCTCCGCAATGTCATAAAATTAAAAATGAAGTGCGATTCAATTCAATAAAATGGTTATTTTTTTCTATTATTCATTTGCAAAATTTTATCTTGCGCCTCACTTTATTTTTTTATTAGCGGACTGCTCCAAGTAATTTTTCAAACATTTTAAAACAAATAAAGAATATTGCCAAAATAAATGGAAAAATGAATATTCAATAGTCAACAAAGAAGTTACTGACTTGTGGCATATTAACACAGCAATAATTTTTCACATTTTAGTAAACGCCGTTATAATTGCATTTCACAATTTAGTTATCGCGTCACCAGCTGTTATTTTTTCTACTGTTGCTGGCGGGGGGTGCATTGGCCAAGAAAGTTCCAATCATATAATCACCCCCTTTCTTTTTAAAACATTCATCATTTATATTCAAAGTTTTTCTTAAATTTGTTAAAACCACGATTAACCCTAACACAATTATATTTTTTCCTAATTAATTTTGAATTTCTTTGGGAATGCATCACAATGTAACTTCTTGACATTAATTTTTTCCCTATCTAAATACTGATATGGTTTTTCAAAGTAGCATTAGAATAAATCACACCATAATCGCTGTTAAGAATCAAAAAGCAATGTTTGCTATTAAAAGTCAAAGTGTTTCTTGAGTTAAATCAATTTCTTTACCACCACTAATATGAGTCGGAATAGTTGTAATTTGAATAAATAAATCTCAGAAAGTTTGTTTAATTTGTTCTCAATTAAATTCTTTTAGGTTTATTGTCACTTTCTATCTCCCAAAAATCATTTTTATTGGTAAATACATAATTGAAATTAAGGCGAAAAGAAAAGTAATGATAATAATTAATCCGGCAATAAACGCAACTTGTGCAGGCATTTTTTCTATCGGAACAAACAGTTCTAAGAATTCCATAATAATTTTTCAAAACATTATTTTTTATCCGCGCTATTTTCTTTTGAATTGGGAGCTTTAACTCATTTTTTAAAGCGGGCAATAAATACCTTTTCGTCTTTTGTGAAATTACCAGTATTATTTTTAATGGCATTTTTATATTTAATTCTAATTTTTATTTTGGCATAAATTTTATAAACAAAATATGCTAATAGCATGATGCTGATAATAATAAATATTATTCCAATCGCAATATTCATTTTTAAACTCCTTTAAAATAATTATAATTTATATCTTTTTTGTTGTTTTCTTTTTCGGCAATGAAAAAACCTAATAATTCTTGTCTTTTAATTAATTTGGTTTCTTTTTCTTTTTGATTAATTGAAATTATTTGATATTTACTATCTTTTATTATTCTGATGCAAATCGAATTTTCATATTTTCCTTTATAAACAAATCGTTTTGGAAACCAAATGCCGATTTGTTCATTAAATCATGGTATTTTTGGTGCTTTAATAGGTATTGCGTTTTGCGTTTCTTTTAAGAGATATTTTTTAGTATTTAAGAAAATGTTTTCAATGTTTTTCATAATAAATTACCTTTCTTATAAATAAACTAAGTTAGTTAACTAAGTTAACTAACTTAGTTTTTTAAACACTTATATATCGCAGATTTAAGTGTTTAACAGACTTTGTTATTAAATTTTGTTTTTTAATTAAATAAATATTTTAATAATTTTAAACTTAGTATCTCTCTATATAGAAATTTCTACACTTTAATGTCCGCATCCTGCCCTTGGAACTAATTTAATAGCGTGTATATTTTTAGGAAATCCACCCTATTCATTTTTTTATTGCAAAATGAAACAAATTGCTATAGCTAATAGGGTATTTATCTATTAATTGGTAAACCTTCTTTTGGGGGTTATGGCGACCGCCCACAATTTATCGTACTTTAATACATACCAACATTATTAATTCACTTGTATTTAATTTTCAAAGAACAAATTTTTAACATCTTATAAAATAAAAAGACAATCATTGCCGACTGTCTTAATACTTATTCAAATGTTTCCCCGCCCAACAAAACTTTATGCCCCCTTAACGGCACACACATAATTGGTTTTGCTGTTAAATTCATAAAAAAATTTCGTCCTATTACCACCATCACCATATCACCACTAATTAATAATTATATTATCTTGTAAGTAAATCTTTAACTCTAAATAACTAGCCATAGGCCATAGATAGGCACTAGAACCATTTTCATATTGCACAATTATGAACAATCTTAACTTGCGCACACTTATCACAACTAAATATAAAAAATCTTAATAACGATAACCAGTAATAACAATAATTTCATTAACTTTAGCCACTAATAAATTACTTATTATTTTTTCAATTAAAATTTCACCATTAGTATTTAATAATGATTTATGCTGATGATTTAATTTTAATCTTCTGCCAACTCCAGATGCAAAAATAATCGCTCGTTTAATCATCGTGTTTATTCACCACTTTAGTAATAAAGTTAATAATTTTATTCATTACAAATATTGTTTGCTTAATTTCATATTGATATAAAATTTTTTGTAAATAGTTATTTTTTTGAATAATTTTTAAAATTTCTTCTTGTAATAAATTAGGTACAACATTTAATTTTCCTCGTAATTTACCATTAACTTGAATCACAACAACAACTTCTTCTTTCACCAAATACTTAGCATCATATTCAGGCCATTTTTGAGCAGCAACACTACTTTCTTGTGCTAACATTAATCATAATTCTTCTGCTAAATGCACAGCAAATAAACTTAACATTTTGATAAATCCTAAAAAATAAGGTAAATAAATTTGTTTTGTTTTATAACAAGCATTAATAAAAACCATTAATGATGATATCGTCGTATTAAAAGCTAAATTTTCCAAATCAGTAGTTACTTTAAACACTGTTTGATGATAAACTTTATTCATTTGACCATCATTTTTTTTAATAATTCAAGCAAGATGTTCGGTTACCAAACGATAAATCCGATCTAATCATCTTCTTGTACCATCCATACCTTGAATATTTCATGGCATTGATACTGTTAATGGTCCCATAAACATCTCATAAACGCGTAAGGCGTCCGCGCCATGGGTCATAATGATATCATCAGGATTAACACCATTATCTTTCGATTTTGACATCTTTTCACCATCAACACCTAAAATCATTCCTTGATTAACAAGTTTCATAAAAGGCTCTGGTGTCGGAACAACTTTTAAATCATACAATACTTGATGTCAAAATCGAGCATATAGTAAATGCAACACCGCATGTTCTTGACCACCAACATACAAATCAACTGGTAATCATTGTTCAAATAATTTAAATGCGGTTTTACTATTTAAGGGAATAAAACTACCATCATCTTGTTTCAAAATATATGCTAAATAATATCAACAACTACCTGCTCATTGTGGCATTGTATTTGTATCTCTTTTTCCCTTAATACCATCATTTCTAGTAACATTAACAAAATCAACCATATTTGCCAATGGCGACTGTCCAGTATCTGTTGAAACAATATTATTTGTTAATGGTAATATTACCGGTAAATCTATCTCATCAACTAAACTAACGGTATCATCATCTCAAAAAATAATTGGAAACGGTTCACCTCAATATCTTTGACGTGAAAACAATCAATCACGTAATTTATAAGTTGTATGTTTTTTAGCTATCGCTTTTGCTTCCAAAACATTAATAACTTTACTAATGGCTTGTTCATTATTTAGTCCATTCAAAAACTGAGAATTAATGTGAATGCCATCACCAGTTATTGGCATTTTCATATTATTATTTTCAATAACAATCTTTATTGGTAAATTATATTTTAATGCTAAACGATAATCTTCAGCATTATGTGCCGGGACACACATTATTGTTCCTGTTCCATAATGATATAAAACATAATCAGCAACTCAAATCGGAATTAACTCATTTGTTAACGGATGCAACGCATAACTACCAGTAAATACCCCTTGTTTATCATTATTTAACTCTTGGCGTTCTAAATCAGTTTTAGTTTTAACTTGTGATAAATACTCATTCATTTGTTGACCATTATCTTTAATAGTAAGAGAAACTACTAATGGATGCTCTGGTGCTAAAATAATAGCACTAACACCAAAAATTGTATCCAGCCTTGTAGTAAAAACTGAAATTTTTTCTAGTGAATTTTGAATTTTAAAATCCACTAATGCCCCTAATCGTTCACCAATTCAATTTCTTTGTAATTCTTTAACGGAATTAGGTCAATCTAAATCATCTAATCCTTTTAATAGTCTTGAAGCGTAATTAGTTATTTTTAAAACTCATTGTTGCATTGGTTTTTTAATGACCGGATAATGACCTCTTTCAGAAACCATTTTTCCTTCAATAACTAAAACCTCTTCATTAGCTAAAACTGTTCCTAATTTTTCACATCAATTAACATCACTTCATTTTAATTGAACTAAACCTTTTTTATAAATTTGTGAAAATATTCATTGTGTTCATTGATAATAATTAGGGTCAGTAGTATTTATTTCTTTATTATAATCATAAGAAAAACCTAATCTCTGCAGTTGATGACGAAAATTATTAATATTTTCTAAAGTAAAACTTACAGGATTATTTTTAGTTTTTAAAGCATACTGTTCAGCTGGTAAACCAAACGCATCCCAACCAATAGGATGCAAAACAGCATAACCTTGCATCTTACGAAATCGCGCCATTACATCAGTAGCAATATAACCTTTTAAATGACCAACATGTAATCCGACACCAGATGGATATGGAAACATATCAAGAATATAAGTCTTTTTAGTTTTAACATTACTCGGCATTCTAAATATTTGCTGATTTTTTCAATACTCTTGTCACTTTTTTTCTAAAGCACGATGCGAATAAATCATGATGTATCCTTTCTAATCATATATCTTTTAACCAAATATTCTCAATACAGAAATTAAGGAAGCGATAAACCCGAGAGTAAACATACATCCACATAAAAAGAAAATATTTTTCTTAATAAAAAATCACAATGTATCTTTATAAATAACTTTTGAAAAATATTTTGTTACTAACAGTCAATGAATAACAAAACATAAAATTGTCAAAATAAGACAACTAATAGTTAAAACAATACCCATATTTTTATTTATTGTTGTCATTGCCAATATCATATTTAAAAACATTAAATTAATTTCTTTTCTTGTAAGAATTTAGTAACAAGGTCAATTACTTCATTTTCATTATGACATTTTAAAGCCTCATTCGCAAGAACAACTGTTTCTTTTTTAGTTAAACTATTAATAATTTTTCTTGCTTCTAATATTGATGTTGATGACATTGAAAAGTAATCTAATCCCATTCCTAATAATAATGGTAATGCCAAAATTTCTCCTGCCATTTCACCACACATTCCAACTCATTTCTTATTTAAATGAGAACCATCAATTGTCATTTTAATTAGTCTTAAAATTCCTGGATGATAAGGTTGATATAAATATGATACCTTCCGGGACATTCGATCAACAGCAATTCCGTATTGAATTAAATCATTAGTTCCAATTGAAACAAAATCAGCATATTGAGAAAAAATATCACTCATTACCGCAGCAATAGGAATTTCAACCATCATTCCAATTTGAATATCATCACTAACAGCAATATTTTCTTGCTTTAATACTTCTTTACATTGTAAAGTTATGGCTTTAGCTTCTTTAAACTCATTCACAGTAGCAATCATAGGAAACATAATTGCTAATTTACCATAAACCGATGCTCTTAGTAATGCTCGCAATTGCGTTTTAAAAACATCAACTTGATCTAAACACAAACGAATTGCTCGATAACCTAAAAAAGGATTAATTTCCAATTCAAACTGATAATACGATAAATGTTTATCGCCACCAATATCAAGTGTCCGAATAACAACCACATTGTTAGGCATTTTCTCTAAGACAGCTTTATATGCTTGGAATTGTTCTTCTTCAGTTGGTCATTGATTACTATTCATATATAAAAATTCCGAACGAAATAATCCAACTCCATTACCGCCATTATCAATAACACTATCAACATCATGAAAAGAACCAATATTTCCTTCTAAAGTAACTTTATGACCATCTAAAGTTATTGTTGGCTCATTCTTATATTTTTGCAATTGTTGTTGCTTAATTTTTCATTGCGTTTGTAATTCTTTTCATTTAACTTGTTGAGCACTACTAGGATTAGTTATGACCACGCCACTTTTTCCATCCATAATAATTAAATCATCATTATTTACTTTACTAGTAATATTTTCTAATCCTAAAATAGCAGGAATTTCTAAACTACGCGCCATAATTGCCGCATGTGATGTTCTGCCGCCAATTTCGCAAAGAAATCCTTTCACAAATTCTGGATTTAATTGTGCTGTTTGTGATGGCGTTAAATCAGAACTAACAATAATTACTTCTTTATCAATAATTGCTAAATCCTGAATTTGCATTCCTAATAAATGCTTAATTAAACGATTAGTAACATCTTCAATATCACTTGCTCTTTCACGCATATAAGCATCATCCATCGTTTTAAACATCGCAATATATTTATTAGCAACAATAAAACTCGCATACGAACTAGTAATTTGTTCACTAGTAATAATCTGTTTTATTTCATCAATAATAGTTGGGTCACTAATAATTTGCTCATGAGCCAAAAAAATTTTTGCTTTATCTTCGCCAAGTTTTTTAAGAGTTTCAGTATACAATTTTCGAATTTCATTAAGCGATACATCCAATGCTTGTTCTAAATTTTTTAATTGCTCTTTAATATTAGTAACTTGTTCTTTTTCAACTTTAATTCGTTGTTCAATTAACTTATATACTTTAGCAATGGCAATTCCGTTTGAAGCACCAATAGCTTTCAACTCCATAATATGTCCTCGTTTCTATAATATGTTTAATAGTAATTATATATAAAAAAGTTCAGTTTTTCCAATAACAATTGCAATTTGGGCGCATAAAGTAGAGTGGCAACCTTTTTTAGGACACTTTTTATGTAGACTGTCATTTTCTCTAAATTCAACGGGTGTTAAATAATTTAAGCTACCGTGAATTCAAATATTGTTGTATCAATTAACAAAATCAAATAGTTCGCATTTTAATTGTGTTAAATTTTCAAATTTTTTATTCTTAATAAATTCTGTTTTAAAGGTTTTGTAAATTGTTTTGGCCACAGCATTATCACAAGGACAACCTTTATTGCTTAATGATCTTTTAATATTAAAGATTATTAAAATTTCATCAATGATTTTATTTTTGAACTAATTACCACGATCGGTATGAAATAAAGTTATTTGCTTTAATAGTCGTGTTATTTTATGAAAAGCTTGTTGAACTAGTTCGGCGGTTTTGTTTGGCCCAGCATTATATCCAATTATTTCTTGATTAAACAAGTCAATTAATAAACAAATATAGTGTCATTTCCCGCCAACTTGCACATATGTTAAATCACTAACAACAACTTCATTAGGTTTTTTGTCATTAAATTCACGATTTAAAACATTACTAATTTGGGCATTATTAGCTGTTGTTTTATGATTACGATATTTTAATTTGGTGTATTTAGAAACCAAATTATTTTTGATCATAATGCATCTGATTTTTCGCCGCGATAAGATGATATCTTTTCTTATTAAAACAGCTTTAATTTTACGGGCCCCATAAATTTTGCGACTTTTATTAAATGTATTGACAATTTCTTGTTTATAATTATTAACTTGCTTGTTAGTTAGTGCATTTATTAGGTTGATAGTAAGTAATACGTTGATTTTGATAAACCCAAAATCTTACATATTTTCCTCACTGAATATTTGTTTTTGTTGTTATTAATTATTGTTATTTTTTGGCCATTATCATATCAGTGCGGCTTGCTTTAAAATGTCATTTTCCATTCGTAATTGTTTTAATTCTTTTCGTAAGTAAATTAATTCATTTTCTTCATTACTTTGATATCTTTTGCTTTAAAAGAACCAGAACTATCGAATGATTTTATTCAATTATAAATAGCAGATTTTGAAACACCCTATTCATTAATAATTTCAATAATGATTTTCCCGTTTTGATAAAGCATGACAATTTGTTTTTTAAATTCTTCAGAATATGAGGTTTTATTTCCCATTTTTATATTCCTTCTTTCTTAATAATTTCGAAGTCTATATAATTATGGTCCAACTTATTGTGGCCTATCCACAGATAATAATATGAAGGAACATAAAGTTTTGTTAGGTAGGAAAAGATTTAAATAATTTTTAATGAAAAGCAACGATAATTTAATTATCATTTTATTTAAAAAATAAGTAATAAAACAAAATATTTAATATCAACAAACATAATCTCAATAAAAGGTTATAAAAACTAAGAAAAATGCTTATAAAAAAAACATTAAAATAAGTTTTTACAACAAAAATCATACATAAGAAATATATACTTAATTTGCATATTGAAATAATTTATAGTAAATGATTATTTTTTACTTTTCTAAAAATACCTAAGAAAACTAAACGCGACCATTTACGAGAAAAATTTAAATTTTATTAAGATTATTGGTATAATCAGTAGGTAAATATTTGTTTTAGTAAATTAATATTTTATGCTATTAGCATTTTATTTATTAGTTAAATATTAAATATGAAAGAGGAATAAAGAAATTATGTCTTTAAAAGCGGGAATTGTCGGATTGCCTAATGTTGGAAAATCAACATTATTTAATGCCATTACGAATTCTAAAGTTGAAACAGCAAATTATCCTTTTACAACGATTAACCCTAATGTTGGTATTGTTAAAGTACCAGATAGTAGACTTAATAAGTTGGAAGAAATTTTTCGACCTGAGAAAGTTATTGCTAATAATTTTGAGTTTACGGATATTGCGGGCCTTGTTAAAGGAGCATCATTAGGACATGGTTTAGGTAATAAGTTTTTAGGTCATATTCGTGAAGTTGATGCCATTTGTGAAGTTGTGCGTTGTTTTGATGATAGTAATGTTAATCATATTGAAACTACGATTGATCCGATTAGAGATATTGAAATTATTAATTTAGAATTAATTTTAGCAGATTATGATATCGTTATTAAAATATTACAAAAATTAGAAAAAATTGTTAAAAATGATAAAAATTCAGTTTTAATGAAAGAAATTAATTTATTAAAGAAAATTAAAGAAGCGTTATTTGATGGTAAACCGATTCGTCGTTTAGAATTAACAGTTGAAGAAGTTAATCTGATTAAACATCATAGTTTTTTAACTAATAAACCGATTTTGTATATTGCAAATATTAGTGAAAAAGATTTAGTGGATAAAACTAATAAGTGAGTTGAAAAAGTTAAGGATTATGCCATTGCTGAGAAATCACAAGTTATTGTTGTTTGTGCAAAAACAGAATTAGAAATTTCGTCGTTAGAAGATAATGATAAAGAAGAGTTTTTAAAATCATTAAATTTAGAAACATCAGGCTTAGATCAAATGATATCAAAAACATATCGGACATTAGGTTTATCAACATTTTTTACAGCTGGTAAGAAAGAGGTTCGTGCTTGAACATTTAAAAGTGGTATGGAAGCTATTAAATGTGCTAGTATTATTCATAATGATATTTCTCGTGGTTTTATTAAATTAGAAGTTTATAGTTATGATGATTTAGTTAAATATGGTAGTGAGAGTGCGGTTAAATTGTCAGGAAAGTTACGATTTGAAGGAAAAAATTATTTAGTTTCTGGTGGTGATATTTGTTATTTCCGTTTTAATGTTTAAGATCTTTAAGTTATTGAACATTTTTATGCACAATAAAGTAATTATTATAGTGTAAAATAAATTAGTAGTTAAAAACTAATTTATTTTTTTATATATTAAAAGAAATGGAGACAATAAATAGATGAACAAAATAAGATTACGCTATGCGCCAAGTCCGACAGGATATTTACATATTGGTGGTGCCAGAACAGCAATTTTTAATTATTTATTTGCTAAACATTATAATGGCACATTTATTGTACGAATTGAAGATACTGATTTAGAACGAAATGTTAGTGATGGTATTAAGTCACAATTAGATAATTTACGATGATTAAATATTGTTATTGATGAAACTATTGATACATTAGGTAATTTTGGACCATATCAGCAAACTGAGCGTTTACAAATTTATATTAAATATGCTAATGAGCTTGTTACTAATAGTTTGGCATATTATTGTTATTGTTCAGCAGAAAAATTAACAAAAGTGAAGCAAAAGCAAATTAAGCAAGGGATAGCACCAAGTTATGATGGCAAATGTTGAAGTCTTTCTATTATTGATATTAAAGAAAAAGAAGTTTTAGGAATTAAACCAAGTATTAGAATTCGAATCCCAGAAAATAGATCTTATATTCTTAATGATTTGGTACGGAAAGAAGTAATATTTGCTAGTAAAGATATTAGTGATTTTGTTATTATTAAATCAAATGGAGTTGCTACTTATAATTTTGCTGTTGTTATTGATGATTATTTAATGAAAATTAGTCATGTTTTACGAGGCGAGGAGCATTTATCTAATGCTTCGAAGCAATTAGTAGTATATGAAGTTTTTAATTGAACACCACCAATTTTTGGTCATTTACCATTAATTGTTAATGAAAATCGGAAAAAATTGTCAAAACGTGATGGGACAATTGTTCAATTTATTAGTCAGTATCGGGAATTAGGATATTTACCAGAGGCTTTATTTAATTTTTTTGTTTTATTAGGT
Source organism: Spiroplasma endosymbiont of Agriotes lineatus (assembly GCF_964019485.1). Classification (GTDB taxonomy): domain Bacteria; phylum Bacillota_I; class Bacilli_A; order Mycoplasmatales; family Nriv7; genus Nriv7. Next base: position 513,652 of record NZ_OZ026448.1, on the reverse strand, counting down.
TGATCACCACCAGACACCCAAGAAATTTATTCAATATCGCAATTAATTGCTATTTTTGATGAAAATCGTTTTAGTAAATCTAGTAGTTGGTTTGATGTTAATAAACTTAATTGAATTAATAATAAGTATATTCAAAAATTAGATGCGATTGCTTATTGAGAATTATGTTTTCCATTTTTATGTAAAATTTATGAAATGAAAGCATATCCGTTAGTTTGGTGACAGGAAGTAGTTAGTTTGTATCAGCAAGAATTAATTTATGCTCAACAAATAAGTGCTTTAGTTGCTATGTTTATTGAAGATGATATTGTGGCCACAGAAATTATTGAATATTTAAAAACTAATGATGCTTTATTAGTCATTAATAGTTTTAAGCAATTAATTGAAAATTTAAAGCAATGAGATGATGATAGTATTAATGGCATTATTACTATGATTAAAAAAGAACTAAATCTTAAAGGTAAAGACTTATTGATGCCAATTAGAATTGCTAGTTCAAAACGAATGGCAGGACCACAATTAGTAAAAACAATTAAACTTTTAGGTCAAAAAAAAGTTATGAATAATATTAATGAAATATTAGAAATACTTAATAGGGCGGGGTAAGATGATGAGTCAATGAATGGTTCGCGATAGTATTTATGGTAATATTAATGTTCAAGAATCAGTTATTATTGCTTTAATTAATAGTAAAGAGTTTCAACGCTTAAGAAGAATTTTACAATTAGGTGGTGGACAATTTGTTTTTCCTAGTGCTGTTCATAATCGTTTTAGTCATTCATTAGGAGTTTATTATTTAATTGATAAAATTTTTAAAAATTCTAGTTTTGATAACGTATCTAATGAAGAAAAAACTTTAACAAAAATTGCTGGTTTATTACATGATTTAGGGCATGGTCCTTTTTCTCATAGTTTTGAAAAAGTTTCGCCAATTAATCATGAACAATGAACAATTGCCATTATTCAAAATGAACAATCGCAAATTAATCAAGTTTTAAAAGCATTTAATATTGATGTGCAAGCTGTTTGTCAAATTATTGTTAAAAATCATCCTAATAAAATTCTTTTATCATTAGTAAGTTCCCAACTTGATTGTGATCGAATGGATTATTTGTTAAGAGATTCTTATTATACAGGTGTTGAATATGGAAATTTTGATATTGATTGAATTATGGAAAATTTACGAATTGTTAATAATGAAATTGTTTATGATGAAAAAGCATTATTTGCAATTGAAAATTATTTGTTAGGTCGTTACCATATGTATTGACAAATTTATAATCATAAGGTTGGCATTAGTTTTGATTATTTATTAGTAAATATTTTTAAACGCTTAAAATATTTGTTTACAAAAAATTTTAAGTTTAAAACTGATATTAGTTTAGTTGAACTTTTATTACAAGAAAATAATCCGGAACAATTAAATGTAAGTCATTATTTACAACTTGATGATTATAGTTTAATGGGTTTTTTTAGTTTGTTAGCTAAAGAAGAAGATAATATTTTGCAAGATTTAACAGACCGCATTGTTGATCGAAGATTTTTTAAATTAATTACTAATGTTAGCGCTAATGATTTAAAAAACTATCAAAAATTGTTAGTTGCAGGAAATTATGATTTAGATTATTATTTAATTATTGAAGAATTTAATCAGCCAACATTATATCAGCAAGATTTAATGGAACAACCAATTAAATTAATTAATAAAAATGATGTAGTATTTAATTTAGAAAAAAAATCTAAATTAATTAATACTAATGAACAAAGTAGTAAACAAGTTGAAAGCCAACAATATGTATTATTACCGAAAGAAGTTTTAGTACAAACATAGATTTAGAAGGAGATAATATATGAATAATTCTCTAGTTGATCTGGCATATGAATTTCTTATTAAACTAAAACGCGCTGGTTTTAAAGAAATTTATAATTATGTTAAGATTGCCAAGGAAACACCAATTGAAGTCGAAGCAAAAGAAATGGTTAATTTATATACTGATATGGTATTGGATAATCGTTTTTTGTTAATTCAAGATAACGAATGAGGATTACGACAAGATTATAAGTTTGATGAAATTAAAAAACAAATAGAGTTTTTATTTGCTATTAATGATGATATTGACTCTAAAGAATTAGAAATTACTGAAATTATTGATGAAGTTGATGATGCTTTTGAAGAAAGTATTGATAATGAAGATGAATTAGAAGTTGATAACGAAGAAGAAGAAGAAGAAGATGAAGTTGATTGAGATGAAATTGAAAAGGAAATGGAAGAAAATAACTAGTTGTTAGAGTTAGAGAAGGTGAATTATAATGACAAAATATATTTTTATTACTGGGGGTGTAGTTTCTAGTTTAGGTAAGGGAATTGCTAGTGCTTCAATTGGTCATATTTTAAAAGATAGTGGATTAAAGGTTTTTATGCAAAAATTTGATCCATATATTAATGTTGATCCGGGAACAATGAATCCATATGAACATGGTGAAGTTTTTGTTACTGCTGATGGTAGTGAAACTGATTTGGATTTAGGTCATTATGAACGCTTTATTGATGAAAATTTAACTTGCTATTCATCAATTACTGCTGGTAAAGCATATTTAGAAGTAATTGAAAAAGAACGAAATGGTGATTATGAAGGTAAAACAGTTCAAGTAGTACCACATTTAACAGATATTATTAAGAATAAGATTTATTTGGCATCAACTTCTAGTAAAGCCGATATTATTATTGGTGAAATTGGAGGCACTGTTGGTGATATTGAGTCATTACCATTTATTGAAACGATTCGTCAAATAAGAATGGAAAAAGGGAAAGAAAATGTGTTATTTATTCATGCTGCTTTAGTACCATTTATTGCTGCTAGCGGTGAATTTAAAACAAAACCAGTCCAACATTCAGTTAAAGAATTATTATCGTTAGGAATTCAACCAGATATTATTCTTGCTCGTAGTGAACAAAAATTGTCAGTACAATTAATTGATAAAATTTCCTTATTTTGTAATGTCAATCGTAATGCTGTTTTTAGTACTTATGATGTTGATAATATTTATAAAGTACCAGTTGTTCTTTATAAACAAGATATTTTAACAACGATTACCTCGTTATTACATTTAAAAATTAAACATAATAATTTAAAGAAATTAAAATTGTTTTTGCAAAAAGCTTGTGATGCCAAAAATAAAGTTATTACGATTTATTTAGTTGGTAAATATATTGAATTACCGGATGCGTATTTATCTGTTTTAGAATCATTAAAGTTAGCTGGTTATGAAAAAGGCGTTGATGTTAAAGTTCAATGAATTGATGCCAATGATATTGATGAAAATAATTATGAAGATATCTTTAAACATTGTAAAGGCATTATTGTACCAGGCGGGTTTGGTTATCGCGGCATTGAAGGAAAAATATTAGCTGCTAAGTATGCTAGAAAACATCATATTCCTTATTTTGGAATTTGTTTAGGTATGCAAACGGCATTAATTGAGTTTGCCCAAAATGTTTGTAAATTGCCAGATGCTCATTCTGAAGAATTTTTTCCTGAATGTAAAAATCCGATATTACATTTAATTAGAGGAAAAAATTCAACTAATCATATTGGTGGTACATTGCGATTAGGAAATTATGATATTAATATTGAAGATAAAACACTTGTTTCTAAATTATATAAGAAAAAGGTTGTCCAAGAACGACATCGCCATCGTTATGAAGTAAATAATGACTATTTGGATTTATTTAAAGAAAAAGGAATTATTTTTAGTGGCATGTATAAAAAACAATCTTTAGTGGAGATTATTGAATTAAAGAACCATCCGTTTTTTATTGGTAGTCAATATCACCCTGAATTTATATCGCGACCTAGCAACAAACCAAATCCATTATTTATTGGATTTATTGAAGCAGTAATTAAAGCACATTAACAAATTTTAATCTTGGGGGATAAAAATGGCAAAATTAGTTAATCCAAAAGTAATGTTGCAAAAAGCGAGAAAAGAAAATTATGCAATTGCGCATTTTAATATTAATAACTTAGAATGAATTAAAGCAATTTTAAAAGCAGTACAAGAAACTAATAGTCCGGTAATTTTAGGAGTATCGGAAGGGGCAATTAAATATATGGGGGGGGTTAAAACTGTTTATGGACTGGTTACTAATCTAATGGATTTCATTAAGGTTACTGTTCCCGTGGCATTACATTTAGACCATGGTCAAACTGTTGAATCGTGTATCTCTGCAATTGATGCTGGTTTTTCTTCAGTAATGTTTGATGGTAGTCATCATCCTCTTGCTGAAAATTTAAAATTAACTGCCCAAGTAGTAAAATATGCTCATCGTAAAAGTGTTGCTGTTGAGGCCGAAGTCGGAACTATTGGTGGTGAAGAAGATGGTGTTATTGGTACTGGTGAATTAGCAACACTTGATGAATGTCAAGCAATGAAAAACTTGGCTGTTGATTTTTTAGCTGCCGGAATTAACAATATTCACGGTCCATATCCTGAAAATTGGGATGGTTTAAAATTAGATTTGTTAAAAAATATTTCTGAAAATATTTCTTTACCATTAGTGTTACATGGTGGTTCGGGAATTGATATGGAACAAATTAAACAAGCAATTAGTTTAGGAATTAGTAAAATTAATGTTAATACGGAATTACAGTTAGAATTTCAACAAGCAACAAGACAGTATATTGTTGCTGAAAAAGATCAAACTAGTAAAGGTTATGATCCACGAAAATTATTAAATCCGGGAACTGTCGCTGTTGAGAATAAATCTAAACAATTATTAGCAGAATTTGGTAGTTTAGGTAAAGCTTAATTTAAAAAAGAATATTGATGTAGTTAATAAATAAAAGAAAAGTAAAAATTTTAGTATTAATTTAGTATCAAATAATAATTTTTAAAATTACATGATAAAATATTTTATATAAAATTATATTAATACTAACTGTAAATTTTAAAAATATTTTAGGAGATAATTGTAATGTGAAAAATGATTAGTTTTTTTAATATTTATTTATTAGTAAGTATTAGTTTTGTAAAACTACTATATCATGTTAATGAGGATAATGAAAATCTTTTAGCTGGTTATAAATAATTGTGTTTTTGAAACGAATAATCGTAACAAACTAATAATAAGAGATAAAAATCATAGTCAATATTTAGATATGAATAGTGATGATGCTTATTGGTATGGAAGCAATTATGCAGTATGCAAAGATGGTTAGAAAATATTATTTTCAATCTCAATAAATAGCATCATTAAAGTTTTGTTATGAAAAAATATTAAAAAGTTTCTGAAAATAGTAAATTGATTTATGATAAGTTTATTCATAATACTAATCAATTACAAAATGAATCAGGTTATTATCCTTTTTTAAAAATATTAATTGCTAAAATTAGAACAACAATATTATGCCATAATTATTATCCGCTGTTAGATTTTAATTCTATCATTAATGCTGTTGGTAGCGAAGAATAACATTTATTAAGTTTATATAATTATTTAAGTAAATAATTATGATATTGAAAATATTAAGCATTGATTGTTTGCTCTTGTTTTTACGAATAATATGCAAAAACGCTATTCAGGAGTTTTAGGAATTATAGTATTAAATAGTTTTTATGGTTATCAGTTTATTTCTTTAGATCCAAATATTTTAAGTAAAAATGTTGTTTTAGAAAATTGTCAGTTAGGTCATTGAGTATCTAATAATATTAGATGGAGTAAAGTAATCGTTTTGTGATGTCTTATTTTAACAAATATTTATCTATTAAAATAAAACTAACCAAGGAAAAGACAAAGTTATATTTTTTAACCATTTTAGTAATAATATAAAATTACAAATTGGATAGGTTATAATAAGTTGGACCATATTTATGTGGACTTTCAAAATAAGATAAAATTATCAAGAAAGTAGGAATATAAAAATGGGCAAAAATTCATATACAGATGAATTTAAAAAACAAATTGTCATGCTTTATCAAAACGGGAAAATCATTATTGAAATTATTAATGAATATGGTATTTCAAAATCTGCTATTTATAATTGAATAAAATCATTCGATAATTTTGGTTCTTTTAAAGCAAAAGATATCAAAGTAATGAAGAAAATGAATTAATTTATTTACGAAAAGAATTAAAACAATTACGAATGGAAAACGATATTTTAAAGCAAGCGGCACTGATAATGGCCAAAAAATAACAATAATTAATAACAACAAAAACAAATATTCAGTGAGGAAAATATGTAAGATTTTGGGTTTATCAAAATCAACGTATTATTATTATCAACCTAATAAATGCACTAACAAGCAAGTTAATAATTATGAACAAGAAATTGTCAATACATTTAATAAAAGTCGCAAAATTTATGGGGCTTGTAAAATTAAAACTGTTTTAATAAGAAAAGATATCATTTTATCGCGGCGAAAAATCAGATGCATTATGATCAAAAATAATTTGGTTTCTAGATACTCTAGATACATCAAATTAAAATATCGTAATCACAAAATAACAGCTAATAATGACCAAATTGTAATGTTTTAAATCGTGAATTTAATGACAAAAAATCCAATGAAGTTGTTGTTAGTGATTTAACATATGTGCAAGTTCGAGGAAAATGACATTATATTTGCTTATTAATTGACTTGTTTAATTGCGAAGTAATTGGCTATAATGCCGGGCCAAACAAAACCGCTTAACTAGTGTTCAACAAGCTTTTCATAAAGATAACACGACCATTAAAGCAAATAACTTTATTTCCATACCGATCGCGGTAATGAGTTCAAAAATAAAATCATTGATGAAATTTTAATAACCTTTAATATTAAAAGATCATTAAGCAATAAAAGTTGTCCTTATGATAATGCTGTGGCCAAAACAACTTACAAAACCTTTAAAACGGAATTTATTAAGGGTAAAAAATTTGAAAATTTAACACAATTAAAATGCGAACTATTTGATTTTGTTAATTGATACAACAATATTCGAATTCACGACAGTTTAAATTATTTAACACCCGTTGAATTTAGAAAATGGCAGTCTAGTCTACATAAAAAGTGTCATAAAAATGGTTGCCATTCCAAATATTACAAACCAAAAATAAAATCCGCAAGATTATTTAATAAATATTTATTGAATTATTTTTATTTTTTTAAATAAGCACTTTTACTTGCTGAGAAAAATTATTTTTTATTAAAAATTGGTAATTATCATTATTTTTAAAATAGTAATTATATTATTTTTGCAGTTTTTTATTTAACTTATTAAGATAGGGTCGCGTTTAGTTTTCTTAGGTATTTTTAAAAAAAGAAAAAATAATCATTTATTATAAATTATTTCAATATTCAAATTAAGTATATATTTCTTATGTATGATTTTTGTTGTAAAAAATTATTTTAATGTTGTTTTTATAAGCGCTTTCCTTAGTTTTTATAACCTTTTATTGAGATTATGTTTGTTGATATTAAAGATTTTTTTATTATTTATTTTCCAAATAAAATGATAATTAAATTTTTGTTGCTTGTCATTAAAAATTATTTAAATATTTTCTTACCTAAAAAAACTTTATGCGTCCTATTTAACAACAAAGATTAATTACAAATATCTGCTTAGTTACCAGCTTCAATTTTTATTTTAATAGCATATTACATTGATGACTGCACATTATAAATTAAATTTCTTGGTAATATAATTGATTTAGCTATATTATTACTAGTAACAATATCAATATAAATTGAACCATCAACACCAACAGGAATTCCAGTAACACTTCAAAGGAGAAAAATAATTGTTCCCATTAATAAGAAAGACAGTGAATATGGAAACATGATTGACATCATTGAACCAATTTCAAATTTCTCTTTTTGTTTTGGTTGAATTCATTCTTTTGCTCATATAATTATTAAAGGAAAATAAGGCATTAGTGGTGAAATCATATTTGTTGAAGCATCACCAACACGATAAGCGGCAATCGCGGCTGCTGGATGAATTTGCGACTTTAATAAAGCCATTACAAATATTGGACCTAAAATCCCTCATTTAACAGACATTGAACCAATAAATAAATTAATAATTGTTACGATTAAAATAAATACAAATAAAGTTAATGTTGTATTATTAAAGTTAATTGCGAAACCAATATAATATCCTAAAGCAATATCAATTCCTGATTGAGCAAAATCAGCAATAAACTGTGTCATAACTAAAAATAAAATTAAACTTGGAGCAGTTTTTTTAAATCCAATAACTAAAGCATTAACAATATCATTTTTAGTTTTAAATGTCTTGGCAACAAAACCATAAATTATTCCAATACCTAAAAATAAAAACCCAATAATTAATACTAAGTGTGTCGTTAATTGATAGTCTTTCGGTTCCAATTTTTTATTAGGAGTAATATTGGTAATATTATTAATAAAACCATTAAATGGCGCTTGGGGAATAAAAGTCATTAATAATATTCCAATAATATAAATAATAACAAATCCCAAAACAAATCACATTGCTTTTCGCTGTTGATCATCTAAATGAAAATTTTTATTAACTTGCAAATCATCTCTTTTAGCAATCGGATAATGAGCAATAATTCTTTTATCAACAATTTTTTCAGTAATAAATCAACCAATTAATGTAAACACAAATAAAAGTAATAATGTAAAATAATAAGTTGATAATGGATTTACTTGATAAGCAGAATCTTTACCTAAAAAATCATTTGTTAATGAAGACATTATAAACTCAACACTTCCCGGAATAAGTGATGTTGTAAATCCACCAGCAACACCAGCAAATACTGCTGCCATCCCTGTTAAAGGATGTCTACCGACGCGATAATATAACGTGCTTGCCAACGGAATTAAAATTAAATAACCAGCATCAGCGGCTAATGATGAAATACATCCTAAAAAAACGCAAGCCGGAGTTAAAATTACTTTTGGTAAACTAGAACCAACTTTTCTTAAAGAAACATCAATAAATCCTGATTTATCAGCCACACCAACAAATACCGTTGTTAATAATACAATTCCCGTTGTTGCTAAACCCATGAAATTACTAATAAAGTTTTTTAATCATCATACAATGCCATCACGACCAATAAGATTAAAAAAATTTAGTTGATATTTATCAACTACTTGCCGGGTATTACGATCATAAAATTTTTCTAAAACAACCCCATCAGGTAAAACATAACTTAATATTAATGATACTAAAATTAAAATAATAATCAAATAAATAAATAAATAAAATGGTTTTGGTAATTTATTTCCTAATCATTCAATACCATTTAATGATTTATTAATTCCTTTATTAACACCACTACTAATTTTTTTTCAAGTCTTTTGCCACCTATTAATATTTTCTTCCATAAATAAAATCTCCGTTTCTATATACTATCCAAGGCGATAATTGCTTGAATATAAATTTTCATTGCTTTTTTTAAATCTGAAATTAAAACTTGTTCATTATATTGATGTTCAGTTGAAGTATTACTATCAAAAATAGCCCCAAAAGCAACACAATTTTCCATACTCCGAGTGTAACGCAAATCCTGCCACCAATTGCTAACGGTTGCGACATATCATTTGTTGCTTGCTGATAAACATTTAATAATTTTTTAACAATTAATGAGTTTTTATCAAAAAATAATTTTTCTTTTAAAATAACTTGCTCAATTACTAAATTATATGGCGCCAATGAAGCTTCTAATTTCTTTAAAATTACATTAACGTCCGTATGGACGGGAACTCTAAAATCACAACCAATAAAATTAGTTTTTGAATTCATTTCAACAAAACCAACATTAAGGGTTAACTTCCCTGATTCATCTTCAATATTAGTAAAAATATTAAATGGCATCAGGATCTAATCTTAATTGTTGTGTTGTGCAATTCACATGACTAATTTACTATCATTATTAATTGTGTTTGCTAATGCCATTACTAATTGTAGTCCAGCATTTATTCCCCCTTGTGGTTTTGAACCATGAGCAGTTTTTCCTAAAACAATAACATTATTATCTTGTTTTTTATATAAAAATTTATTTTGTTCTAATACCGGAATTCGGAATTAATGTTTCTAATTGTGAATCACAATATTCTGCTTGATCACAAGTAACATTATAAATTTCACCACCATTTATTATAAAATATTGTTGCGGATTTTTTTCAAATAATTTTTAAATTTAAAATCGTTTTTTCAACATAGACAAGTGGAAAATAACCACCCGGAGTATATGCAAATTTTGGTTTTTCTTCATTATTCATATAATGCTTAATTGAATCTCATGTTGTTTCTTTGGTAATGCCAAAAATTAACCAAATTCTTTTCTGAGGAATAAAACCCTCATCAATTAAATATTTTAAAGTGAATAAATTTATAATGGCCGGTCATTTATCATCAATAACTCCCCGACCATAAAGAATATCATTTTTAATAGTTGATTCAAAAGAAGGAAATTATCATTTTGATAAATAACTTGGGAAAACAACATCAAGATGACATAAAATCCCAATTAATTCTTTACATGCATCACAACCATACTCTTAATCCAATATATCCATAATGATCTTGTGTTCTTAATTTAGTTTTAAAACCAAGTTTTTTACCTAAATCAATAACATCCTCTAATACTTGATGAACATTTTTTCCATAAGAATATTGTTCATTAATTTCACCATTACCAAACGAAGGCACTTTAATTATTGCTTTAATTTCTTCCAAAGAAGTTTAAAACAAATTATTAAACCGCTGTTCATTAACATCTGATTTCATTTTTTCTTTATCCTTTCTTTAAAATATAATACTTTGATTTTAACATATTTGTCATATTTTATAAAATCAGATAATACTCAGGGGCGCGTTTAGTTTTCTTAGGTATTTTTAAAAAAAGAAAAAATAATCATTTATTATAAATTATTTCAATATGCAAATTAAGTATATATTTCTTATGTATGATTTTTGTTGTAAAAAATTATTTTAATGTTGTTTTTATAAGCGCTTTCCTTAGTTTTTATAACCTTTTATTGAGATTATGTTTGTTGATATTAAATATTTTGTTTTATTACTTATTTTTTAAATAAAATGATAATTAAATTTTTGTTGCTTGTCATTAAAAATTATTTAAATATTTTCTTACCTAAAAAAACTTTATGCCCTCCCGATACCAATCAATATGTAAATGTCCCACTTCTGGTTTCCCGTTTGTCCGTCTAGTAAACCAACTCACTTTCCTGAAGCGTGAATTGCTAACGACTGATAAGTACACTTTGTAAATATTTAAAATGTTTCATATTAACTTTCACAACAGCATTAGATTCTCGTTCAGTAGCGATGCCAAAGCCATCTAAAATTGCTAATAATATTGGATTTTTAGTCCTCATCATTCTCTTTCTTTCTCTTATTCTCATCAATATTATTTAAAATATATTTAAGTATCGCTTTACCAACACCATTTTCGTTATTACTATCACACATATCTGTTGATACTTTTATTAAATCTGAATGACCATTTTTCATCATTATTCCTAAACCAACTTTTTGTAACATTTCATAATCATTTAAAGAATCACCAATTGCCATACAATTTTTTAGTTTAAGATATCATTTATTCACAAGAAACTTTAAAGCTTTAGATTTATCAAAATTTGCTGGCATAATTTCTAAATATTGATATTTTTCTAATGACGATGATGTTGTTCTAATTCGTTCATTAGCTTCAATTTCAATTTTAAAATTTTCACAAATTTTATCCTCTAATTCATCTAAACTAATAGTTAATGTATAGCAAGCCGGCAATGATTGACGATCACTTAAAATCTTTAACTTATATTTAGGATTTATTTTTGCTTCCCGCATAATAGCAACTGATTTTTTTCTTGTATAGGAAGAATTTTTTAAACCATAACCTCAAAAATTCAAATCGTATTTTTTAATAATTTCATAAATATATTTTGTATCTTCTTCATTTAAATGAGCATTTCAAATATTCTTTTTAGTTTTTAAATCATAAATAACACAACCATTAAAACAAATAATATGTTGTCCATACTCATCTAACTTTAATTGCTGAGCATAAAAGAATGTTGCACTAGGCGCCCTTCCCGTCGCTAAAATAACTTTAATACCTTTTTCTTGTGCTTGAATAATAGCATCTCTAGTATCATCTAATATTTTTCCTTTATCAGTTAATAAAGTGCCATCAATATCAATTGCAATTACTTTAATATTCATACTACTTACACTCCTTAGAAATTAATTAAGAAATTAATTGCAAAAATGAATCCACTTGCAATGATGCACCGCCAACTAATGCTCCATCAATATCTGGTTGTTCTAAAAGTGCTTTAATATTATCTGGTTTAACAGAACCACCATATTGAATTCTCATCTTAGTACTTACTGCGATATTATACATTTCCACTATATTTTTACGAATAAACTGACAAATTCGTTGTGCTACTTCTACTGTTGCTGTTTTCCCGGTCCCAATAGCTCAAACTGGTTCATAAGCAATAACAATTTGTTCTAACTGTTTCTCACTAACATTTTCTAATGCTATCTTTAATTGCCGTGCAACAACTACTTCTGTTTGCTTATTAATATATTCTTCTTCCGTTTCACCACAACAAAGAATAATTTTTAAATTATTTTCTAAAGCCTTTAAAACTTTTTTATTGATAATTTTATCACTTTCATTAAAAAGATTTCTTCTTTCAGAATGCCCTAATACAACATAGGAAACATTCATAGTTTTTAACAATAATGGTGAAACTTCTCCTGTAAATGCACCAGCATTTTCAAAATGACAATTTTGAGCACTAATAATTAATTTACTAGCCTCACGAATAGATGTTTCCAATAAAGGAAAACTAACAGCAATTCCGACATCAATATTATGATTTATCATTTTCTTTTCAACTTGCAAAATAAAATCTTTTGTTTCATTAATATTTTTATACATTTTTCAATTACTGATAATAATTGGTTTACGCATTTAAATAATTCCTTTCTTAATTATTTCCTTATCTGATTATAACATATCTATTTTTTGGATTGGCAACCCTTTTTAGGACAATTTTTATATAGACATTTGTTTTCTAAAAGTAACTGGAAATAAATAATTTAAACTGCCATGTATTCTAAGATTATTGTATCAATTAATGTAATCAAATAATTCAAGTTCTAATTGTGCAAGATCATTGAATTTTCTACTATTAATAAATTATGTTTTAAAAACTTTATAAGTTGCTTTAGCAACTGCATTATCATATGGACAACCCTTCGCACTCAATGATCTTTGAATTTTAAATGTAGATAATAATTGATCAATTATATTATTTTTAAACTCATTACCTCGGTCGGTATGAAATATTTCAATTTTTGATAATGGTCTAATAATTCGCATAATAGCTTGATAAACCAACTCCGTATTTTTATTTGGTCCGGAACTATAACCAACAATCTCGCGATTATACAAATCAATTAGGAGACATACATAAAATCATTTAAAACCCACACTTTTATATAAGTTAAGTCACTAACGATAATTTCATTTATTTTTCTATTATTAAAGTCTCGGTTTACAATGTTATTTACTGGATCATTATTTACTTGAATATTTTTGCATTTAAGTCTTGTTTTTGTGTACTTTGATATCAAATTATTGTTTTTCATAATGTTTCTAATTTTGTGTCTAGATAGGTTAATACTTTTATGAGCTAATACTACTTTGATTTTTCGAGCTCCATAGACTTGGCGGCTTTCGTTAAATGCACTGATAATTTCTTGATTATAATTATTCACTATTTTCCTTGTGTATTTATTAATTTGATAATAGTAATTGGATTTTGAAATATTTAATAATTTACACATTTTTCTTATCGAATATTTTTTCTTATTGCTATTAATTATTGTTATTTTTTGGCCATTATCAGTGTCGATTGCTTTAAAATGTCATTTTCCATTTTTAAGTCTTTAAGTTCTTTTCGTAAAGTTATTATTTCATTTTCTTCTAGTGTGCAATTGTCTTTTGCTTTAAATGAACCAGAATTATTATAATTTTTAACTCAACTATAAATAGTTGGTTTTGGTAAATTATATTCTTTCCCTAAATTAATAACACTTTTGCCATTTTTGTATAGCATAACAATTTGTTTTTTAAATTCTTCAGAGTATGAGGTTTTATTTCCCATTTTTATATTCCTTCTTTCTTAATAATTTCGAAGTCTATATAATTATGGTCCAACTTATTGTAGCCTATCCATATATTTCTTTTCTGATTTCTATTTCTGAATTAATATTTTCATTAATATAATGTAACACATTTAATTTGTTTTAATATCTTTATTATTTAATTCATTTTTAGCAACATTACGAATGGTTTTGATTAATTCTTGATGATTTCCATCCTTATATAATTTAATTCAACTATTTAGTGTTACTTTGCGATTTTCAAAAATAATATTAAATGTGGTTTGTTTTAATTTTTTAATAGCGTGATAACCATCTAAAATATATCTAACATTACCAAAACTATTGACAATTTCTCTAATTCAAGTAGCACCATCACCACAAACAATTATTTTGTCATAATTAATATTCACTGTTTTTATAATTCTTTAATTAATAAATTACGATAATCCATCGTATTTATTTGTTTATCAACTTTTAACATTAGAAAATGCCCTCGTTTGTTTTCTAACGCTCTACGAGCATTTTTTTATTTTTTTTCTTTATGTTTGGTATGAAAAGTAACTAAACGAATTTTTTGGTCTTGTTTAACTTTATGATCTAATGTCGCTAAAAATGTCTCATCTAATTGAATATATAAATCCTTATTTTTAACATCAATTCTAGTTTTAGTTTCTTTTTCTGCTAGTTGGAAATATTTGGCAATATCATATTTATTTAAAATATTTGAAATACCGGCCTTTGAAATATAACAATGATTTAGAGCATCTAAAAAAACACCGCGATGCCGTTTTACCATCGTCCAGAAGACTTAAAACTTTAAATTGAACATCAAAATAAATTCTTTGTTTAGACAATAAACCAATTTCTTTGTCTAACAAACATACATATTCAAATTTCCCTAATTTTTGATTTCAATATTTATAGCGGCGTCGTTTAAAAGTAATATTACCAAAAATTGTAATAATTGTTCTTAAAGCAAAATGAACTACTTTATAACCTTGTTTTAACCGATAATGATATTTATATAAGTATTTATCTAATTTTTCATATTCATTAGCTAGTTGTTCGCATTTGTTGGTGTACATATTTTTGTGAGTTTTAAATAATTTTAATCAATGCTTGTTTTCTGAAGTTTTGGCATTATTTTTAATTTCCAACATAAAAAATCGCCTTTCTTGGTAGAGCAATTTTAACAAAGTTAAATTTAGTTAACTTATTTTTCTTTTTTAAAGATAAATGTTTTTCTATAATTAGTATTCAATATTTTGAAAAAATGATAGAAATTTTTATTTGATAGTTTATAATTAATTTTTATTAATTAGACTGTACAAATTTGAGAAAGGATGTTGATTGTTTGGTAAATTTTATCAATTAGTAAAAATTCACGAAAGGAATTTGATTAACTATGAAAAAATTACTAGGAATTATAGGAAAAATAACAATAGCGGGGGGCGGGTGGAATGACAGGGATTGTTGGCAATGCCCCAAGAAAAATAGAACAATCTTTTATGAAACGAGAAAAATGAACAACAAGTCCTGTCCTTATTTAGTAGAAGCTAATAATGATATAATAGTAAAATATGATTATTATTATGGTAGAACTGGAGATGATAGTTAAAGTTTATACTTTAAGGTTTAATGATAAGAAAACATTAAATATAGTATATTTTACTAAATATGCTTCTGATTGAAATTTATTTATAGAAAAATATCCTTACATTATAATTAACACTTATAGAGAAGAAAATTCACCAGAAACTTTTGGTGATGTAGGGAAAGATAAATTTGGAGATATTAAAATTAATTTAAATAATGTTGATATAAATCATAACAATAGTAGTGATAAAGCATATTGAAGAACTTTAGTTAAAGCAAATCAATATTGATTTGCTTCATATGATGTTGATTGTGATATTGAAATAGGATTATGAATTGAAAATAATAAAGAATTAAAATTAAATATTTATGTTTATAGTTATCTTTATAGTGCTGGAGCCACTAATAGACACTTAACAACTGTTTTAGGAATAAATTTTGCTAAAATTGTAAATAATTAAAATTAAAAAAATACCTTTAATTCTAGAAATATTTAATTTAATAGCGATTGTAACAATAAGTTAAATATTTTATAAAAAATAATTATTCAAACTTCTAGAAACTACTTTGTTAAAAATTTTTACAATGTTTGAAAAGGCGTTTTACTGTTTAAAGATGAATGATGGCGTTCAAAATTATAAAAGTAATAATATTTGTTTAAATAATGTTGAAGTTCGTTTTGGTTTAATTTTTTATCCTTAGAATAAAATAATTTGGTATAACGTTGATGAAACCGCTCAATTTTACCGTTACTCTGTGGCGAACGAATCGGTGTGGTTTCGTGGACAATTCCGTTCCTCGAAAGAAAGGTTGTAAAAGGCCTTTCTTTTACTTTGTACGATTTTTTATTACTTCAGTTAGTAGTAGTAAATTCAGGAGCATTATCAGTGCGAAGACGTTTAATGGTTATGCCAAGTTCGCTAAAATCTTTCATTGCTCTTTGTGCATCACTAACTGCATTATTAGTTCCTAAACTATCATAAACATAACCAAATACTATGCGTGTCATTTCATCAATGAAATCATAAATGTAATATTTTTTATCAACCGGAAAATTTGATGTGGCAATGATTTTGGCATCCATTTGTAAAAGATCGATATCGGAGATACTTCATAACGCTTAAAATGGCGTTTTTTTTGATTTTCTGTTTTAATTCTTTTCAATGAGGGTCGGATTTAATTCAGCGATAAAAGGTTTTAATATTTTTCGGAATTTCTGCATTTTTAATATCGTGAAAACCGATTTTTAAATTGTTAAATAAAGACCACATTCCACCGGCTTGAAGATTTTTGTAATCAAAATATAAATCACATACTTTTTTGCGAGAATTTAAACTATATTGATAATTAATATTTTGTGGTTTTGTAGTTTTAAACAATAATAAATCTAAATTGTCAGAATAATAAGCGGTCATAATTTTTTCTGCCCAACGATAAAAGGTTTTCGTTTTGTTCTTAAAATATTTTTTAATAAGTTTTGTTAAAGTAATTTTTTTAATATAGAAAGAAATAAGTACATAAATTTAAATAGGCAGTAGTGCGTTTTTTAGTTTTATAGTAATAATGATTATGGCAATTAACACTTAATCAACTTTGTGCTTTTGCTTTTAAATCTGCTAAATCATCTTGGGAAATAATATATTTCATTTTTAAACTCCCTAAATTAAGAAAATCGTATTATAAAAAATACGATTTTCAAACATATTTATTAAAATTGCTAATTAATTAGATATTTTGGCATAGAAAGAAGTTATACTATAAGATAATTCTATTGATTTAGTAAATGTTATCTTAACCTTAATTATCTCAGAAATTTCATAACCAAAACCCGAATCTAAATAACTAAAATCATCATAATTTTTTTTAACACCGTTATTTTTATAAAAATTAATTCAATCTTTATTTTTATTTCCAAGAGATAAGCTAAAAATGTGAGTTCGTTTAATTTCAAGGGGCAAATCTATGTTATCTTGAAATTTAATTTTAGCACCACCACCGATTTTACTAGGAATTAAAAAACTATTATAAATGCCGGAAAACTCTAAATCATATTTTTTTAAATCAATGCTATTTTTATTGCACCCAGAAATAAACATTACACTTATTAAATTTAAAGTTGATAAAAATTTTCACATAACAAAAAATCCTCCTTTCAAAGAAATTATATTATATAAAAATATTAAAAATATTTTAAGAGAACTTTTTTAATAGCATTAGTAATATTGCCAATGGTACTATAAATTCAAATAACATCTGAAATGCCGGAATAACTTCAAGTACTGAAAATGCTGTTTTCGTAAAATTAATCGTCATTTTGGCAATGTCAGTAATAGGGCGGCGAATTAAAAGATTAATCCCAGAAAGAAAACCAAGTAATCAATTCAAAATACTAACAGAAACGTGCTGAATGCCACAAGATATTGCACTAAATAAATCTCAATAAGAACAAAATTGCGCGCAGGAATCAAATCATCCATATCACCCACTTATTCCACCACCAATAAAAGCCGTTGAATTCAAAATGTTAAAATCGTATAAAGAATAATGATATTCAGTGCTTTCACTTTTCTTTTTATATAATGGAAAAGTCAGTGTAAAAATATTAATTCCATACATTACATCGACTTTAGCATTATAAAAATGCAGTTTATTATTAGTAGCATTCCATCATAATTGGTTATCATATGCTTTTAAAACATTAAAATCTATTTGATAAGAACTTTTACCGGTATTAAAACCATTGGCAGTTTGTTTATCTTTAACAAAGAAATAAGAACGAAAAATCATATTTTTACTATTTTAGATTATTAAACCAAAGTTAATTAAATACCGTTGGGGATAAAAAGTAATTAAGGAACGATAGAAAAAACCCATTTATAAAACATTTTTAGAAATTTGTTGCATTCCTTTGTAATCTAATTCTACATAAGTAGAAGCATCCATATCAAAACTCGCATAAAAAAATTGTACAAAAAAACTCACCTAAAACTTTATAAATTTTATTAAATAAATTATTAATAAAATCAATAGTTAAATCTTTTTCGTAATAAAGCATAAAATCTTTAAAATCAAATTTTAATTTGTCATCATAGCGTAAAAAAATGAAAAGTATTACCATAATAATTAACTTGTCCAAAAAAGGTATTAATAAAATCTATTCCAAAACTTATTACTGAGCCAGATTTTCAAAGTGATTTACCATTTTCTAAAAACTCATTAAAACCGCCATAATTAATATGTTCAGTTTTTACAGTAATAACATCACCAAAACTAGAAAAAGAAAGTTCTCTAAAAATAATTTTTTCCATCATTATAGGTAGGTATAAAATATGAATTTTTGCGACTTAAACTAAATTTACTATTCTGTTTAAAGCCATTTAACTTAATTGATATTTCATTCATATATTTAAAATTATCATCAAAGAAATTAAAAATTGGGACTCAATATAAATAACTATAATTAAATTTATCAAAATCTCGGCGTTGTATCATTAAATAATCAAGTTTATCTTGAAACTGATTATATTGATACTCACCATCATTTTTAGTTGTTGCGGTCGGTAATGGTTGCTCGTTATCTTTTTCTGGTAAAGGAGGAATTTCAGCGGAGAATGAAGTTGTACTATAAGATAATCATATTTATTTGGTAAATGTTATCTTAACCTTAATTATTTCAGAAATTTCATAACCAAAATCTGAATCTAAATAACTAAAATCATCATAATTTTTTTTAACACCATTATTTTTATAAAAATTAATTCAATCTTTATTTTTATTTCCAAAAGATAAGCTAAAAATGCGAGTTCGTTTAATTTCAAGGGACAAATCTATGTTATCTTGAAATTTAATTTCAGCATCACCACCAATTTTACTAAGAATTAAAAAACTATTATAAATACTAGAAAACTCCAAATCACAA
Source organism: Spiroplasma endosymbiont of Agriotes lineatus (assembly GCF_964019485.1). Lineage (GTDB taxonomy): Bacteria > Bacillota_I > Bacilli_A > Mycoplasmatales > Nriv7 > Nriv7. The sequence continues at coordinate 493,949 of NZ_OZ026448.1, read as the reverse complement.
CTTTTACCACATTGACTAGGATTGGTGGTTCGTTTTTCTCGTTTCATAAAAAATTGTTTCATATTAGGTTTTGGTGGTTGTTTTGTATCAAAGAACGCCCCTAACGGCACCAAAATAATAAAAATTATATGGATTATAAATCAAGAAATAATCTTATGCATCTCATTACATCTTAAAACTCTTTTTTATTGCTTTAAAAGCATCAGAAAATTTATACTGTTGATGTTGTTGACATTCACAATTAGCAACTTGCATTTGATGCTTTCTAAAAACTTTATTAAAGTAATAACCCTTAATAATTAACTTAATACCAGTTATTAAAAAATAAATAATTAATAATCAAAGATAAATATTAAAAAATACACTTTGAAAATTTAATGGTATAAAATCTTTAAAAAATTTATCCCCTTTAATTTAAAGAATCGCTAAAAATACTCAAATTATAATAATAACACTATGAAGTATAATAAAAAAATGCATAAAACCTAAAACGCTTTTAAATCATTTAATACCTAATATTTTCTTTAATTTTTTCATTTTTTAACTCCTTAAAATTAAATATATTGTTGATAAAATACAAAGCGTTCCTAAAATTTGGAAAATCGGATGTTAAGAAAATAATCTTATCATTGGTTTAAACAAATCTAAAATTTTAATATTACTTGATAGAACTTTATTAAAATATTCTAAACCATCACGCACATAGACTCATAAACCCAAAAAGTCATTTAAAGCAAAAATAGAAAAAACAACAACAAGAATAAATAAAATTATTAATTTAAACATTTTAAAAATCTACCTTTTTATTCGCCGTTCATGTTGGTTGACTCATGGTCTATTTTCAGGATTATTACCACTAAATTTCTTAATTGGACCACTAGATGGTCGCGTTTAGTTTTTTTAGGTATTTTTAAAAAAAGAAAAAATAATCATTTACTTATAATATAAATTATTTCAATATGCAAATTAAGTATATATTTCTTATGTATGATTTTTGTTGTAAAAACTTATTTTGATGTTGTTTTTATAAGCGTTTTCTTTAGGTTTTATAACCTTTTATTGAGATTTTGTTTGTTGATATTAAATATTTTGTTTTATTACTTATTTTTTAAATAAAATGATAATTAAATTGTCGTTGCTTCTCATTAAAAATTATTTAAACCTTTTCCTACCTCCTACCTAACAAAACTTTATGCGCCCCCGCTAGATGATTGTTTCTTAGTTCCTCAATTAGCAACTGATTTTTGATATTTTTCACGAAAACCAACTTTTGATCGTTCCATATGAATTCCTAAAATATCACCAATTACAAGATTTATCACAAGCATAATTAGCGGAAAAATAATAATACGAATATCTGTTCCCGGAATGAATGGTTAAGGTTCAAATTAAATCAAAAACTTTATAAAACATATCGCCAATCAAACTAGCCATTTTTTCTAAGTTTTCCATTTTTTAAACTCCTTTACTTGTTTTTCTTCTTCAGATTATTTTTTTAACTTAGTAAGTAAAGTATCTTACTGAATTTTTCCATTTTTAAGTATTCTATTGCTTCAATATCCATTACATTATCATTTCAAAATTTATGTTGATAATTATCATTCAAAGCACGATTATTTAATTCGCGCAAGAATGATAAATATTTATTATCATAAAGGTTTAAAATTGACATCGGAATTTTCAATTTAAAGAAATAAATGTCTAATTCCGGAATGCTACGATACTTGATTTTACGACCTTTTTTATCATTTTTTGCATTAATTAGAGTTAATCAATCGTCATTGTTCGTATTCGCTTACCGATTTAAAAGTGCCATAAATAAATTGTAAATAAGGACGAAAAATGCTAACTGGTTTTTTTCTAATGCCAACAATTATTGAATTCGCAATATCACGAACACGAACCTTAACCCATATATGTTCGGCTCGTCGCCCGCCCGCTAATACGATGTGGGTAAATTGTCGAGCCGAAGCGAAATATTCTTGTAAACCTTGGGTTATCTTATCATTTTTTTTATAGTCAGTACCTTCAAGAAATAAATTAGTTTCATCTCAAAGTAATAATGATTTCTCATCTAAAATTGGATAATTATAATCTAATAAAGACATATGTCCTAATGAAAGCATTTGTTTATTGGTAATCGGAAAAGTAGAAATCGTTTTTCAACCACTTAATAAGTAAGAAGCTAAAACCATTAAAGCGGTTTTTCCGGTGCCCAAAGCACCAATTACTAAATTTAACGGCGAATTCAATAAGAAATTAATAAAACTCCGACGAGCAAAAAAATGAGAAATTTTAGTATATAAAATATATAAAGCAATTAATAAATAAATAATATCGAATAACATTCGTCAACTTTGAAGATTATAATAATGCAAAATCGCACCACAGAATCACGTAATAATAAATAAAGTGCGATTTAAAGTCACAAAATCATATAATCTTAAATTTATTTTTTTAAACAATAGCATCAATTAAATCACACTTTTTTTATTTTTATTACTAATCTGTCAAGCATTAATTTTTCAAACATTTTGAAAGCGATTAAAAATAAATCAATACCCACGCCAAGCAAGAAAACTCAATATGTAGCAAAGAAATTAACGACATTTGGCATATTACCACCAATAATATCAGTTTAAATATTACCAAATGCTTTAATTAATGCTTTTCATAAATTAGTAACCGCTTGTTCGCCAGTAACAGCTATTGGCGTAGTCACTTCTGTTAAAAAAGTTCTAATCATACAATCACCCCCCCTTTTTTTCTAAACAAAATATGATTTAACCTTATAAAATAAAATAACCATAAATAAGACAATGAATAATAATACCATTCAAAAGGCAATATTTGCTATTAAAAATCAAAGTAGTTCTTTGGTTAAATCAATTTCTTCGCCAAAAACTCATGCCGAAATAACTTTAATTTGAATAAATAAATCCCAAAAATACAATTTTGTCATTTCTCAATCTAAATCTTTTCAAGCAACTAAAAACATAATAATTACCGCTTAAAAGGTCAAAAGAGCAGAAAAATAATTGCCGAGAAGAGCATTACAATTATTAAAATTGAAAACAAAAATACAACTTGAGGTGGTAAATCGGCAGTTGGATAAATTAATTCAATTAACTCAATAATTATTTTTTTAAACATTTTCTAAAACTTACTTTTTAATTTCTTTTTCATCTTGTTCTAATAAATTTCGCTTAAACTTTGCAATAAATATTCGTTGTGAATAAGTAAAATCTTTTGGTAGCTGTTTTGCTTCACTACCATCTTTCTTTTTATCTTTAAAAAACCGATAAATATTAACCGCAATATAATATGCTAGTAATAATGTTAAAATCGTAAAAAATACTAATCCAAATATACTCATCTTTCTTTTCTCCTTAATTTTTTAATCTTTTGATATGCAATATCAACACAAAGTCAATTATCACCGACTAAATCAGTTCTAACAGATTCAACTTCAGATTTAGACGCTCAAATTTTTTTGTTTTAATCTAGTTTTTTTATTAATAGAATAATAAACTTTCGACAATAATTTTTAGATGGTTCATCCACACTAACTCACATTTTCATTTCTAAAACTCCAAAACTATTTTTTTATTACTACACCAAATCAAAAAAATTACAATAAATTAGTTAAATGGACTCAACTCATCCATAACTAGCGGGCGGAGCATACGCTTTCCGCGCCGCCCTACCACTATAAACATCAACCAAGATGTTTTGTGGAGTTTTTTTTATTTACCTCTATTCTTAAGGCATCTTAAAACACCTTTAAAATTAATTTTTAAAATAATTAAAACTTACATCCTTTTTATCATTCTCTTTTTCAGCAATAAAAAAATTTAACAATTCTTATCCTATAATCAAATTAGACTCCCGCCCTTTCTTATTAACTAAAACCAACTGATACTCACCATTTCTAATTATTCCAATACAAATAGAATTTTCATATTTTTCTTTATAAACAAATCGTTTTGAAAATCAAATACCAATAGGATTACTAAATCACGGAATTTTTGGGGCTTTAATAAGAATTGCGTTTTGTGTTTCTTTTAAAAGATATTTTTTAGTATTTAAAAAAATATTTTCAATATTTCTCACATACATACCTTCCTTACAAATTATATTTAGTTATATTAAACTAAGTTATATTTAGCTTAGTTATCTAATTAAAGGACGCATAAAGTTTTGTTAGGTGGGCAAAGATTTGAATAAGTATTAAGACAGTCAGCAATGATTGTCTTTTTATTTTATGAGGTGTTAAAATTTTGTTCTTTGAAAATTAAATACAAGTGAATTAATAATGTTGGTATGTATTAAAGCACGATAAATTGTGGGTGGTCGCCATAACCAAAAGGAGTTTACCAGTTGATAGATAACACATCTTATTAGCTATAGCAATTTGTTTCGTTTTGCAATAAAAAAATGAATGGGTGGATTTCCTAAAAATATACACGCTATTAAATTAGTTCCAAGGGGAGGATGCGAATATTAAAGTGTAGAAATTTCTATATAGGGAGATGCTAAGTTTAAAATTATTAAAATCTTTATCTAATTAAAAAACAAAATTTAATAACAAAGCTTATTAAACACTTAAATCTGCGATATATAAGTATTTAAAAAACTAAGTTAACTAACTTAGTTTATCTATAAGAAAGGTAACTTACTATGAAAAACATTGAAAACATTTTCTTAAATACTAAGAAATATCTTTTAAAAGAAACACAAAACACAATGCTTATTAAAGCCCCAAAAATTCCGTGATTTAATGAATAAATCGGTATTTGGTTTGCAAAGCGATTTGTTTATAAAGGAAAATATGAAAATTCTATTTGCATCGGAATAATAAAAGATAGTAAATATCAAATAATTTCAATTAATCAAAAAGAAAATGAAACCAAATTAATTAAGGGACAAGAATTATTAAGCTTCTTCATTACCGAAAAAGAAAACAACAAAAAAGATATAAATTATAACTATTTTAAAGGAGTTTAAAAATGAATATTGTGATTGGAATAATATTTACTATTATTTGCATAATGTTATTGGCATATTTTGCTTATAAAATTTATGCCAAAATAAAAATGCGAATTAAATATAAAAATGCCATTAAAAATAATACTGGTAATTTTACAAAAGACGAAAAATTGTTTATTGCTCGCTTTGAAGAATGAGTTAAATCTCCTAATTCAAAAGAAAATAATGAGAATAAAAAATAATGTTTTGAAAAATTATTATGGAATTCTTAGAACTGTTTGTTCCGATAGAAAAAATGCCTGCACAAGTTGCGTTTATTGCCGAATTAATTATTATCATTACTTTTCTTTTCGCCTTAATTTCAATTATGTATTTACCAATAAAAATGATTTTTGGGAGATAAAAAATGACAATAAATTTAAAAGAATTTAATTGAGAACAAATTAAACAAACTTTCTGAGATTTATTTATTCAAATTACAACTATTCCGGCTCACATTACTGGTTGCAAAGAAATTAAATTAACCGAAGCACCACTTTGACTTTTAATAGCAAACATTGCTTTTTGATTCTTGACAGCGATTATGGTGTGATTTATTTTAATGCTACTTTGAAAAACCATATCAGTATTTAGATAGAAACAAAAGTAATATCGCGAAGTTACATTGTGATGTATTTCCAAAGAAATTCAAAATTAATTAGAAAAAAATATAACCGTGTTAAGGTTAATCGTGGTTTTAACAAAGTTAAGAAAAACTTTGAATATAAATGATGAATGTTTTAAAAAGAAAGGGGGGTGATTATATGATTGGAACTTTCTTAACAGAAGCACCAGCAGTAACAAAAATAACAGCTAGTGATGCGATGACTAAATTATGAAACGCGATTATAACAGCGTTTACTAAAATGTGAGAAATTATTGCTGTTAATATGCCACAAGTTGGTAACTTCTTTGCTGATTACTGAATCTTCATTTTTCCATTTATTTTGGCAATATTCTTTATTTGTTTTAAAATGTTTGAAAAATTACTTGGCGCAGTCCGCTAACAAAAAAATAAAGTGAGGCGCAAGATGAAATTTTGCAAATGAATAATAGAAAAAAATAACCATTTTATTGAATTGGATCGCACCTCATTTTTAATTTTATGACATTGCGGAGCAATTTGATACATTTACAACGGTTATTTTAAAAACATTGTAAGTTATTTATTTTTAGCAAATTGTATTTTAATTTTCCTTTTTAAAATCATTAATTTAACACAAATTAACAAAGTGATTAATTTCTTAAAAAATAACTCACCATTAAATATTGTTATTGGTTCGTTAAGAACTGGAAAAACCGCTTTTCTAGTATACGCATCAAAAATTACTAAAAAAGAAGAAAATATCACATCGCCCCAACCCTTCCATTACTAGAAACCCAAAAATTAAGTTTAGGGCATACGGAATTATTAGACTTTGATTACCCGGTATTGCCAGATAAGACCTTATTTCTATGAGATGAAACCAATTTATTTTTAGAAGGAACTGATTAAGAAAAAAATAATACCAAAAACGAAGAAACTGGTATCCAAGAATATTTCGCTCTAGCACGCCATTTCGGTCATATTGTTCTCGCCAGTGGTCAAAAGAGATAAACATATTTGAGTTAAAGTTCGTGATATTGCCAATAATGTGATTGTGGGAATTCGTAAAAAACCCGCTAATATTTTTCGCCCCTACTTAAAAGTTGTCTATGGTACTGTTACGAACATTGAAGAATATGAACGCTGACAAAACACCTTAATTGATGCGAAAAATAGCAAAAAAGGTCGTCGCATTAAATATCGTGATATTCCTGAACTTGATATTTATTTTTTTAAACTAAAAATTCCTTTACCAACACTTAACACTTACAATTCTTTTTACCTAGCGTTTTTAAGAGATTACTTAAATGCAAAAGTAAATCCTGACTATGAAGACAAATACTATACTGACACCGCAATTGATTTAGAAGACTTAGAATACTTAAAAATAGATAAATTTAGCAAATTTTTAAGAAAAATGAAAGAAAAGGAACAATAAAAAATGGAAAATCTTGCAAAAACGGCGGACTTTCTCGCCCAAATGCTTTATAAAGTTTTTGATTTAATTTGAAGTTTAGAAGTACCGGGAACGAATGAATATTCAACTAATATTTCCTTTATTCTTAACGCCGGCTGTAGAATTTCTTATGGCAATTATTCTTGGATTTGGTAGTCAACAAGTTAATTTAGAAAAACAACGCCAATATGCGGTTAAAAATAAATGACGGTTAAGTGCGTGAGGAAAAGTTAAAAAACAAGTAAAGCCAATAAAAACAAAACAAGGTAACTAACGATGTTTAAACTAATTATTATTTTTATCTTAATAACTGTTCTTGGGTTATTAGCTGGTAGTCATTTTGAAACTTTAACAAACTATATTAGCGAAGGGCTTGCCAATTTCCAAAAGTTTATTACTAGCAATTTAACAATTTTAGAACTATTTAAACCAATGGCCCGGACATTTTCGCAACACTCAATCTTTACCATCCTTGGTGTAACTTGTGTACTTATTGCTTTATTTATTGTGATTAAAGGACGATAAAAAATATGAAAGGAGAATTAAAATGAAAAAAATTTTAGGAAAATTATTTAAAAAAGATAATTCAAAAGAAAAAATGTCATTAAAATTAAGAATTAAAAATTCTTTTAAAAAGCAGTGGTTAAAAATAGTATTAAGTATCATTTTCGTTTTTATAAGCTTATTAATTTGTGCATTAATAGTAAGTGATACTAAATGAATAACCGGAACAAGTAATGAATTTAATAATTTTGTGAATAAAGAAATGGTTGATTTCTTTGGCAAATTTAATAGTGGTATTATGCTGACAGGAATATTTGTTTTTTGATGAGGCGGAGCAATATATTTTGCACTTAAATTTGAAAAATTAATCCGCTTTATTATTCAAAAAATTAAAGCAAAAAGAGTTTTGAAAAATGAAATCAAACAAACTCATTAATTCTTTAAAAAAATATTGATGGAAAATTTTGCCTTACATTTTTATGATTATTATCTTTTTCATTCCATTTTTAAAATTGGAAATTAATGATTTGAAATTATTATATGAAAAATTTGAAGCATTAATTTCACTTATGATACTAGGGTATTTAGATATATGCATGACAATAACTGTAATTATAAATTGTGGTATTAAGTGACTTATTAAAAAAATTAAAGAAAAAAGAACAGTGAAAAATAAAATATTTTAAAAAGGAGTGATAAAAATGTTTATGAAAATATTTACCGTGTTAATTATTTATTAGTTTCAATAACATTTTTACCATTCCCCAAAACATTAATAACGACGAAATAATAACACAATCACTAATTAGAAACAAAAGAGAAAGCAAAGAAGCTTATGTGTTAAATTTATCAAATATTAAAATTCAAATTACATATGACTATAACGATAAATATGAAATAGATTTTTATAACATCAAAAAAGAAGAAATTATTAATATTCCAAAATGATTAAAATATGATGGAACTAGTAGTTGCGAAGAAAATTGAAGACCTAATTGTGGTTTAAAAAGTTTACATTTTGAGAAAAATGATATAGTATGAAACGAGCTTAAAAGATTAAAAATTAAAATAAAAAATGACAAAATGTTTGATAAAACAGAATTTATTGCCTCAAATACTAATGTTAAAATTGCTAATGAAACAATTACTACTCCAATAAAAATACTATCTTTTAAAGCAGAAACACAAACCAAACCGACAACTGATATTGATTTACCAGAAACAACCACCAAATTTGATGGAAACCATAACTATACAGATATCATTGATAATCTTGACTATTTAATGATTCATCGTGGTGATTTTGACAAATTTAATTATTCTTATCTTTATTGAACGCCAGTATTTAATTTCATTGACACCTTAGAAAAAGGTTATTATAAAGAATTTACCATTAAAAATTACGGTTTTAGAAACGAAAGCTATTTTTATCACAAAAATTCTAGTAGTAAAGGCGAAATTAATAATAATGTTTTAAAAAATTAAAGCTTTTAATAAAACATTAGTCGCAGGTAATAACTATTTACAATTATTACATGGTGAAAGTGAAATCTGAAAATATGGCACCGAAAAGACTAATGATTATTACTTAATTAAGTATCTTTTTGGTACTTTAAATTACCTTAATGTTAAATTTAGTTTTTTTACGCTACGACCCCGAATTAAAGAATGACATTTACCTTTATTTTAAAAACAACATTTCTAATATTAACAATAAAGATTACAAAAATGTTTTTAACGAAATCTAAGAAATTCTTGGTAATTTCTTTGCCAGTTTATTTTATGCTACTTTTGATATGGACGAAAAAACTCATATCGAAATTGATTTTAAGGGAGTAGATAATTACAACAAAGATTACTTTATTCAAATCGGTTTCTTTTATCGTTCGTTAATTACTTTTTATCCCAAAAAATATTTAATCAATGTTACTGGTAATTCGGAATTATTACTAAGAAGTTATTTCTTTACTTTTGATAAAAAACGCATCAAGAGAATTATAATGCTATTAAAGATAATAACAGTATCTATCAAATTGAATTTAATGTCCTTAAATCTTATGATAATAAACTCATCACATTACCAACCAGCAAGACTGTTAACAGTATTAATTACCTCAATACCGATATTGATATTCGCTACGGAATTAATATTTTTACCTTAACTTTTCCACTTTATCACAAAGGCAATATTTCTAATTACAATTTTAAAATTTATGACTTTAATGTCTTAAATTCCACAGCCTTTATTCCTGATGGTTCCACCAACTCAGAATGAGATGATTTAATTCCACCAGCAAATTGCAAATATTCTGGACGATGAATACCAACCTTTAATGACATTGGATGTGCCATTTCAAAATGCTGGTATCAAAATGCTAAATTGAATGCTTACTGCTTCACAAATTATTACCATTTTACGACCGTTATCAACCATTGCAAAAGCAACAGTTAATTTTTCAACCGCCATTTTTCCAGTTTTTAAAACGGTACCAGCTTTTTATTATACCTTTCAATTTTTAATCGGTTTTGCCATTTTTCTAATGATATTAAGAATTTTTGTATAATTATATATATATATTGAAAAAATAAAATAAAGGAGTTAAAAAATGAAAATTTTAAGTATAATGGCTATTTTAGGATTAACAATATTGCCCGTAACTGCTTGTTCAAACAAAAAAACAATTTTCACTGACTGAACCGCTAATAATTAACGAATTAAATTTATCAAATGTTAAAATTCAAATTACATATGACTATAACGATAAATATGAAATAGATTTTTATAACATCAAAAAAGAAGAAATTATTAATATTCCAAAATGATTAAAATATGATGGAACTAGTAGTTGCGAAGAAAATTGAAGACCTAATTGTGGTTTAAAAAGTTTACATTTTGAGAAAAATGATATAGTATGAAACGAGCTTAAAAGATTAAAAATTAAAATAAAAAATGACAAAATGTTTGATAAAACAGAATTTATTGCCTCAAATACTAATGTTAAAATTGCTAATGAAACAATTACTACTCCAATAAAAATACTATCTTTTAAAGCAGAATTAAAAAATAATTAAACTGTAAAATGGGGATTGTAAAATTAACTTGCGTGGATAGGTTACAATAAGTTGGACCATAATTATATAGACTTCGAAATTATTAAGAAAGAAGGAATATAAAAATGGGAAATAAAACCTCATACTCTGAAGAATTTAAAAAACAAATTGTCATGCTATACAAAAATGGCAAAAGTGTTATTAATTTAGGGAAAGAATATAATTTACCAAAACCAACTATTTATAGTTGAGTTAAAAATTATAATAATTCTGGTTCATTTAAAGCAAAAGACAATTGCACACTAGAAGAAAATGAAATAATAACTTTACGAAAAGAACCTAAAGACTTAAAAATGGAAAATGACATTTTAAAGCAAGCCGCGCTGATAATGGCCAAAAAATAAAAATAATTAATAGCAATAAGAAAAAATATTCAATAAGAAAAATGTGTAAATTATTAAATATTTCAAAATCCAATTACTATTATCAAATTAATAAATACACAAGGAAAATAGTGAATAATTATAATCAAGAAATTATCAGTGCATTTAACGAAAGCCGCCAAGTCTATGGAGCCCGAAAAATCAAAGTAGTATTAGTTCATAAAAGTATTAACCTATCTAGACGCAAAATTAGAAACATTATGAAAAACAATAATTTGATATCAAAGTACACAAAAACAAGACTTAAATGCAAAAATATTCAAGTAAATAATGATCCAGTAAATAACATTGTAAACCGAGACTTTAATAATAGAAAAATAAATGAAACTATCGTTAGTGACTTAACTTATATAAAAGTGGGTTTTAAATGATTTTATGTATGTCTCCTAATTGATTTGTATAATCGCGAGATTGTTGGTTATAGTTCCGGACCAAATAAAAATACGGAGTTGGTTTATCAAGCTATTATGCGAATTACTAGACCATTATCAAAAATTGAAATATTTCATACCGACCGAGGTAATGAGTTTAAAAATAATATAATTGATCAATTATTATCTACATTTAAAATTCAAAGATCATTGAGTGCGAAGGGTTGTCCATATGATAATGCAGTTGCTAAAGCAACTTATAAAGTTTTTAAAACAGAATTTATTAATGGTAGAAAATTCAATGATCTTGCACAATTAGAACTTGAATTATTTGATTACATTAATTGATACAATAATCTTAGAATACATGGCAGTTTAAATTATTTATCTCCAGTTACTTTTAGAAAACAAATGTCTATATAAAAATTGTCCTAAAAAGGGTTGCCAATCCATGATGATGATAGTTGAATTAGTAAAGGTAACATTGTATATACAAATAAATATATTACATTTAAGCAAGTAAAAATATTAGTTAAAATTTAATAAAATTAATAATTTTTTATTGTGTAAAAATTCAATAATATGATAAAATGGTAACGAATAAAAATAACAAGGAAGATATGGTTAGTTTAGTAATTAAATAATATAATTAGCTAATTGTTTTACTTCTTCAAAGCAATTACCTAAGAAAACTAAACGCGACCTGTTAAGTAAATTTACTTGACATATATATATATTAACGATATTATTAATTATGGTTTAAAAAGATAACTAAACTAATAATAGTGAGAGGAGTGCTTATATTCTATGGTTAAATTAAGACTAAAAAGGACGGGGAAAACTAAACAGCCTTTTTATCGTATTGTTGCTATTGATTCTCATATTAAAAGAGATGGTAAATATATTGAATTGATCGGAACATATGATTCTTTAAATAATTTGTTAAAAATTAATAAAGAATTAGCTTTAAAGTGATTAACTGTTGGTGCTCAACCAACCGGAACAGTTCGTAGTTTATTTGCAAAAGAAAAAATTATGCAGTCATTTCATGAATTACGACAAAAAAATAAAGCAAAGAAACCAACGACAGAGAAAAAAATGATTAAAAAATAAGTTTTAACTAAGGAAGTTAAAAACGAAGTAAATGATATTAAAATTAAAAGTAGTAATTCTAAATCAACAGTTAAAGTTTCAAAAGAAGTAAAAGTTATTAAAAATTCGAAAGAATAAATGGAGTTAGCTAATGATGAATTACATTAATACTGTTAAAATATTAATTATTCTAATTGTTAAAGATATTAATAATATTCAAATTAGAATGTTAAATGAAAATGATAATGAATTAGAAATTATTATTATGATTAGTGATAGTGATTTGGCAAGATTAATCGGTAAAAAAAGATTAATTATTGATTCGATTCGTCGTTTAGTTAATGTTAAGACACCAAGAGAACAAAAAAGAATTAAATTATCTTTAGAGGCTTTTAACGAATAATGAAGTTTGTTAAAATTGGCAAGGTTATTAATACCCATGCTTTAAAAGGCGAAGTAAAAATTAGATGCTTAATGCCTAAATATGAACGATTCTTTAATGTTAATCATGATATATATTTTTATGATTCTAATAGTTATACTTATGAAATATTAACGATTGATAGTTCTAGAAATCATAAAGGTGATCTTTTAGTTAGATTTAAAAATTATGATTATATTAACGACATTTTATTTTTAAAGACTCAAGATTTATTTCAACTTAGTAATAATCCTCATTTAGTAAATGATGATGAAGTTAAAAACTATATCGGATTACAAGTTATAAATGTTAATGATAATTCACTTATTGGTGAAGTAATTGATTACTTTATTACTAAAGCGCACGGTGTTTTTGTTATTCAAACAGTTGTTGGTGAACAAAAAATGTTGGCTGATGTTTCGCGGTTTATTATAAATATTCTTTGAGAACAAAATGCTGTTTATGTTAAGTTAATTAATAATTGATAAATTATAAAGGAGACAAGAAATTAATGACAACAATTCAAATTATCACTTTATTTCCTGAAATCTTTGTTAGTTTTATTAATACATCAATTATTAAGAATGCTGTTAAGAAAGAAAAAATAAAGTTTAACATCATTAATCTTCGTGATTTTGCTGTTGATAAGCATCAACAAGTTGATGATTATCAATATGGTGGCGGTAATGGGATGGTATTAATGGCACCGATTGTAGTTGCGGCAATAAATTATGCTCGTAAGCAAATCCCTAATAGTCAAGTGATTTTATTATCGCCACAAGGAAAAACATTTAAACAGCATATTGCTAGTGAAATAGCTAGTAGTAATAATTCATTAATTTTAGTTTGTGGTCATTATGAAGGATTTGATGAAAGAATTAGAGATTTTGTTGATATTGAAATATCCATTGGCGATTATGTCCTTAGTGCTGGTGAAATTGCAAGTATGGTTATAAGTGATGCCGTTATTCGCTTATTACCAGGTGTTATTCAGGAATCATCACATCAAAATGATTCATTTACTAGTAAGTATTTAGATTATCCTGTATTTACTAAACCATTAGTTTTTAATGATCAACAAGTTCCTGATGTCTTATTATCAGGTTATCATAAAAATATTGATATTTGAAGAAAACAACAAGCTTTTTATAACACATATAAAAAGCGACCAGATTTAATTGATTTAAATCAATTAACACCACAAGAGCAAATTTGAATTGCTGAATTAGAAAAAGATAAAAAATAAATAATAATGAAGGGAGCGATTGTTATGAATATGCAATTAGATCGACAAATTACCGAACAACAACTTCGTACTGATATTCCAAAATTTAAATCTGGCGATACAGTAAATGTTGCTGTTGAAATTAATGAAGGTAACAAGAAAAGAACGCAAGTTTTTACTGGTTTAGTTTTAAAGCGTCAAGGGTCAGGTATTAGTTCTAGTTTTACGGTGAGAAAACATACTGGTAGCACTAGTGTTGAAAGAACTTTTCCTTTACATTCACCATTAATAAGTAAGATTGAAATTTTAAAAGTTGGTCGTGTTAGAAGAGCGAGATTATACTATATGCGTGATCGTATTGGTAAAGCTGCGAGAATTAAAGAAATAATTGGTTCTAATAAAAAGAATAAAGTAGAATAATTAATAAAGGTAAAATTCTACCTTTATTTTTCAATTAAGGAGACATATTAATGGAAAAGTTAAATATTAATTGATTTCCAGGTCATATGGCAAAAGCTATTCGCTTGATGAAAGAAAAATTAGCATTAGTTGATTTAGTGATTGAACTTCGTGATTCTAGAGCTGTTAACTCTAGTATTAATCCGATTATTCAAGAGTTGTTTAAAAATAAACCACGAATTATTATTTTGAATAAGAAAGATTTAAGCGATATGAAAGTAAACCAAGAATGAATGTCATTTTTGAAAAAAGACCCGTTAGTTAAAGTAGTATTAACTAATTTATTAGTTGATCAACCTAAAAATGAAATTATTTTGTTAATTAATCAATTATTGAAGGATAAAATTAATCATCAAAAATCTCGCGGAATATCAAATTGACAAATTAAGGTGATGATTATTGGCATTCCTAATGTCGGTAAATCACGGTTAATTAATAATTTAGTTAAAAGAAAAGTAAGTAATGTTGCCAATCAACCAGGAGTTACGAAAGGGATTCAATGAGTCAAGTTAGCACAAAATATTCATTTATTAGATACTCCGGGAATTTTATGACCTAAACTTGATGATGATGATCCACTAGTGGCGATGCATTTGTCATTAATTGTAGCTATTAAAGAGCAATTATTACCATTTATTGATATTAGTTACTATGCGTTTAATTTTTTAGCAAAGTATTATCCTCATATTTTAAAGGAACATTATGCGCTTATTATTGAGTGAAAACAAGATATGCAAACTAAAGAAATGGATTGTTATTTTTTACAAATGGCGAAAGAAAATAATGTATTAGGTTCTTCTGAACAACAAATTATTCAAATGATGACAAATTTTTATTATGCTTTTACAAAAGGAAAAATTAAAAATATTTCTTGAGAAAGACCAAAATAATAATGGAGGAGCATGAAAATAAATATTGACATTATAATTTTGTTCTTGGGTTACGCCCGCTATGTGCTATGTATAGGTTGCAATAAGTTGGACCATATTTGTGTGGACTTTCAAATAAAATAAAATTATTAAGAAAGTAGGAATATAAAAATGGGCAAAAATTCATATACAGATGAATTTAAAAAACAAATTGTCATGCTTTATCAAAACGGGAAAATCATTATTAAAATTATTAATGAATAGGGTATTTCAAAATCTGCTATTTATAATTGAATAAAATCATTCGATAATTTTGGTTCTTTTAAAGCAAAAGATATCAAAGTAATGAAGAAAATGAATTAATTTACTTACGAAAAGAATTAAAACAATTACGAATGGAAAACGATATTTTAAAGCAAGCGGCACTGATAATGGCCAAAAAATAACAATAATTAATAACAACAAAAACAAATATTCAGTGAGGAAAATATGTAAGATTTTGGGTTTATCAAAATCAACATATTATTATCAACCTAATAAATGCACTAACAAGCAAGTTAATAATTATGAACAAGAGTTATCAGTGCATTTAATAAAAGTCGCAAAATTTATGGGGCTCGTAAAATTAAAGCTGTTTTAATAAGAAAAGATATCATCTTATCGCGGCGAAAAATCAGATGCATTATGATCAAAAATAATTTGGTTTCTAAATACACCAAATTAAAATATCGTAATCATAAAACAACAGCTAATAATGCCCAAATTAGTAATGTTTTAAATCGTGAATTTAATGACAAAAAACCCAATGAAGCTGTTGTTAGTGATTTAACATATGTGCAAGTTGGCGGGAAATGACACTATATTTGTTTGTTAATTGACTTGTTTAATCGCGAAGTAATTGGCTTGGCTATAATGCCAGGCCAAACAAAACCGCTGAATTAATTCAACAAGCTTTTCATAAAATAACACGACCATTAAAGCAAATAACTTTATTTCATACCGATCGTGGTAATGATTTCAAAAATAAAATCATTGATGAAATTTTAATAACTTTTAACATTAAAAGATCATTAAGCAATAAAGATTGTCCTTATGATAATGCTGTGGCCGCAACAACTTACAAAACCTTTAAAACAGAATTCATTAAGGGTAAAAAATTTGAAAATTTAACACAATTAAAATGCGAGCTATTTGATTTTGTTAATTGATACAACAATATTCGAATTCACGGTAGCTTAAATTATTTAACACCCGTTGAATTTAGAAAATGGCAGTTTACATAAAAATTGTCCTAAAAAGGGTTGCTGTTCCATTTGTAATTCAAAAAAAGTTAGATATTTTAAAATATATGATTATTGCTAGTAATAATTTTAATAACGGAATTAATGTTTTTTGACAATAAGGTTGACTAGATGATCAAAGATTGATTGTTAAATAAATGAGTCCGAATGAAAAATATATTAAAACATATGAAAAACATGATATTGTAAGAGCTCGTTATATTGATTATACAGAGCAATTAACTATCAAATCGTTCACGATGACGATATTATGATACTTTAATAAATTTGTGAAATGAAGATATAACGGTTTATATCAGTTTTTATAAAACTAAAAATGTAGAATTATGAACATCAACACAATTCTACATTTTTTATTTATTTACTTTTTTGTGTTTCTTTTCTTCTACTTTTTCTTTTTCTCATTTGTGATAAGAATAGTGAGCTGATTCAGCATATCTTAAGATTGGTTTTTCAAGAATTAGCATTGCATCAAAGGTGATTAGATATTTTACAAAAATGAACCCTCCATAAATGCCATAAAAAATTAACATTTGTGTTTTTAGTGGTTCCTCGGATATTTCTTTGATTTTGTCATGAAAGAAAATTTTCTTACATTTATTAATTATTATTATTGGATGTATTGTCATTGGATGTGTGTGAGTATGAAAACCTAAAGCATCAGCAGCTCACAATTGAGTATTTACAGCAGCAAATAGTGCAGTTGCTAAACAGCAAATAAGAATGCTGGTGTATTTAGTATAAATGTTTTCTTTATGAAATAATCTTTTTCATATTCAGTTTAATAGAAAATATAGTCCAATAACAAGGACATTTAACATCATTCCCATTGTGGCACTAACAACAATATTGCCGTGGGCAATGTGGTGGGGAATTATCATATGTAATCAAGGTTTAATTGCACCAATTAGCATTGCAAATCAAAGACCAATTAATGAAATAACTAATAAAATTAGGGTATCACCAATTTCAAAGTTCGCTGCCGGTAAATTAGGTAAGGGAATAGAAATTTCTAGCATTGATAACGCTAATGCCAACCCTAATGCCATTGATGAAATGGTAACTTTAAATATAATATGTTTTTCTTTGAGCATATTTTTCTCCATAATCTTAATTGATAATAATTTTTAGTACTAATTATTTATAATAATTATAAATTGGATAATATGCATTGTCAATCAAAATTAGTGTAATTTAATAATTGGTGAGGATAGTAGTAGGGTAATAGGACTCTCGAACCAACAACATTTAGTTTTGGAGACTAACATTTTATCATTGAAATATACGGTCTCGTTTAATTTTCTTAGTTATTTGGATAGGCTACAATAAGTTGGACCATATTTATGTGGACTTTCAAAATAAGATAAAATTATATAAGAAAGCAGGAATATAAAAATGGGCAAAAATTCATATACAGATGAATTTAAAAAACAAATTGTCATGCTATACAAAAATGGCAAAAGTGTTAGTGTTATTAATTTAGGGAAAGAATATAATTTACCAAAACCAACTATTTATAGTTGAGTTAAAAATTATAATAATTCTGGTTCATTTAAAGCAAAAGACAATCGCACACTAGAAGAAAATGAAATAATAACTTTACGAAAAAAACTTAAAGACTTGAAAATGGAAAATGACATTTTAAAGCAAGCCGCACTGATGATGGCCAAAAAATAACAATAATTAATAGCAATAAGAAAAAATATTCAATAAGAAAAATGTGTAAATTATTAAATATTTCAAAATCCAATTACTATTATCAAATTAATAAATACACAAGGAAAATAGTGAATAATTATAATCAAGAAATTATCAGTGCATTTAACGAAAGCCGCCAAGTCTATGGAGCTCGAAAAATCAAAGTAGTATTATAGCTCATAAAAGTATTAACCTATCTAGACGCAAAATTAGAAACATTATGAAAAACAATAATTTGATATCAAAGTACACAAAAACAAGACTTAAATGCAAAAATATTCAAGTAAATAATGATCCAGTAAATAACATTGTAAACCGAGACTTTAATAATAGAAAAATAAATGAAATTATCGTTAGTGACTTAACTTATATAAAAGTGGGTTTTAAATGATTTTATGTATGTCTCCTAATTGATTTGTATAATCGCGAGATTGTTGGTTATAGTTCCGGACCAAATAAAAATACGGAGTTAGTTTATCAAGCTATTATGCGAATTACTAGACCATTATCAAAAATTGAAATATTTCATACCGACCGAGGTAGTGAGTTTAAAAATAATATAATTGATCAATTATTATCTACATTTAAAATTCAAAGATCATTGAGTGCGAAGGGTTGTCCTTATGATAATGCAGTTGCTGAAGCAACTTATAAAGTTTTTAAAACAAAATTTATTAATGGTAGAAAATTCAATGATCTTGCACAATTAGAACTTGAATTATTTGATTACATTAATTGATACAATAATCTTAGAATACATGGCAGTTTAAATTATTTATCTTCAGTTACTTTTAGAAAACAAATGTCTATATAAAAATTGTCCTAAAAATGGTTGCCAATCCAATTTTCAAAAAAAGAAAAAATAATCATTTACTATAAATTATTTCAATATGCAAATTAAGTATATATTTCTTATATATGATTTTTGGAGCCTGTCTAAAATTCTGTGTCTCGATAATTCATTGGATAGGTTACAATAAGTTGGGCCATATTTATGTGGACTTTCAAAATAAGATAAAACTTATATAAATTAATAATAAATAAAACACACTTTGTATAAAGTGTGTTTTTAACATATGTGATTATTTGTTTAAAAAGTCTCATAGTTTAGCGTAATTCGGTTCCACTGATGTTTCTTCGTTAATATCAATGTAGATAACGATGTTATTTTCATCTAATACTAATAAGGTTCTTGCTAGAATTTCTAGTTTTTGGATTACTAAACCAGTTTTAATGCCGAAATCACGGTATTTGTAATCAGATATAAGGATGTGATTATTGTTTTTAAAACTTTCACAAGCTCTATTTTGGGCGAAGGGTAGGTCTCTTGAAATTGTAATTAGTTGCATACTTTCTAGTTTACTAATATTTTCATTCATATGTTTAGTTTGAGTTAAACAAGTGCTAGTATCAACGCTGGGGACAACTGAGATTACTTTATTTTTATTGATGATGTCAGTTATTTTAAAGTCTGATATATTAAGATTAGTGGCGATAAAATCAAGAGTTTCACCAATTTTAATTGGTTCTTTAATTAATTGTAAAGGTTTTCCTTTCATTTTTACTTCCATATTAGTCCTCCTTAGGGTATGTATAATTTAATTATATAAAGAAATGATGTAATATAATATATAATATAAATAATTTGATAAAGGATGAAGTGAAGTTATGCAACCAAAATATTTTTATGTTTCGACCCCAATATATTATCCTAATAATGAATTGCATTTAGGACATGCGTATACAACAGTTCTAAGTGATGTTTTAGCTCGTTATAAGAAACAACAAGGTTATGAAGTATTTTTTACTACTGGTAGTGATGAACACGGACAAAAAATTGCTAAGGCGGCACAATTAGCAAATATTACCCCCCAAGAATTTGTTGATGGCATCGTTAATAAATTTAAAGATTTATGAACATTCTTACACATTGATTATTCTAAATTTATTAGAACTAGTAGTCAAGAACATACTATTGTTGTTGAAAAAATTTTTAATCAGTTATTATCCCAAGAAGATATTTACTTAGATCAATATGAAGGCTGATATTGTATTGCTTGTGAAGAATTTGTTACTAAATCACAAATTTCTCGTGATAAGTTGCATTTATTATGTAATCAACAATTAAAGTTTTTACAAGAAGAAAGCTATTTTTTTAAAGTTTCAAAGTATCAAGAACAATTATTAGATTACTATCATCAACACCCTGACTTTATTTATCCTGAATCACGAATGAATGAAATGATTAATAATTTTTTAAGTCCAGGACTTCAAGATTTAAGTGTTACGAGAACAAGTTTTAATTGAGGGATTCCGGTTAAACAAAATTCCAAACATACAATTTATGTTTGAATTGATGCTTTAAGCAATTATTTAAGTTCATTAGGTTATCTCTCATCAGATAATAGTGAATTTAATAAATATTGAAGAGAAAATAGTGAAATTGTGCAATTTTTAGGTAAAGAAATTACTAGATTTCATGCTATTTATTGACCAATCCTATTAATAGCATTAAATATTCGTTTACCTAATAAATTAATTAGTCATTCGTGAATCACAATGAATGATGATAAAATGTCAAAATCAAAAGATAATAGTATTAATCCATTACAATTAATTAATGAGTATGGTAGTGATGCTTTACGATTTTTTCTTGTTAATGATTTACATATTACTAGAGATAGTAATTATAGTTTACAATTATTAATTGATTCATATAACAATAATTTAGTTAATAATTTAGGTAATTTATTATCAAGAACAATGACAATGACAAAAAAATATTTTAATAATGTTATTCCGCAGTATGTTCCTAGTACTAATGATTTAGATAAGGCATTAGAACAACATATTCATTTAACAATTGAAAGCTATGAAGCAAAAATGGATCAATATTTAATTAATGATGCTGTTAAAACAGTAATTGAGCTATTACATTATACTAATAAATATATTGAAGAAAGAACTCCTTGAGCATTATTTACTAATTGTGATGCTAATTTAAATAAAGTTATTAATAATTTATTACAAGTTTTAAAAGTAAGTGCGTATTTATTACAACCTATTTTAGTAACTAAAAGTATTGTTATTTTTCAACAATTAAATATTAATTACGAACAGTTAAATTTTACAAATTTAACTAATTTTCAAAACTTAGATAATGTTAAAATTAATTTGAAACAAATATTATTTCCGAGAATAAATTTATTGGACGCATAAAGTTTTGTTAGGTGGGAAAATATTTGAATAAGTATTAAGGCAGTCAGTAATGATTGTCTTTTTATTTTATAAGGTGTTAAAAATTTGTTCTTTGAAAATTAAATACAAGTGAATTAATAATGTTGGTATATATTAAAACGCGATAAATTGTGGGTGGTCGCCATAACCAAAAGGAGTTTACCAGTTGATAGATAACACATCTTATTAGCTATAGCAATTTGTTTCATTTTGCAATAAAAAAATGAATGGGTGGATTTCCTGAAAATATACATGCTATTAAATTAGTTTCAAGGGGAGGATGGAGGATGCGGACATTAAAGTGTAGAAATTTCTATATAGGGAGATACTAAGTTTAAAATTATTAAAATCTTTATCTAATTAAAAAACAAAATTTAATAACAAAGCTTATTAAACACTTAAATCTGCGATATATAAGTGTTTAAAAAACTAAGTTAACTAACTTAGTTAATAATACTTAGTTTATAACAAATAAGAAAGGTAATTTATTATGAAAAACATTGAAAACATTTTCTTAAATACTAAGAAATATCTTTTAAAAGAAACGCAAAACGCAATGCTTATTAAAGCCCCAAAAATTCCATGATTTAATGAACAAATCGGCATTTGGTTTCCAAAACGATTTGTTTATAAAGGAAAATATGAAAATTCAATTTGCATTGGAATAATTAAAGATAGTAAATATCAAGTAATTTCAATTAATCAAAAAGAAAACAAAACAAAATTAATTAAGGGACAAGAATTATTAAGCTTCTTCATTGCCGAAAAAGAAAACAACAAAAAAGATATAAATTATAACTATTTTAAAGGAGTTTAAAAATGAATATTGCGATTAGATTAATATTTATTATCATTTGCATAATGTTATTGGCATATTTTGCTTATAAAATTTATGCCAAAATAAAAATGCGAATTAAATATAAAAATGCCATTAAAAATAATACTGGTAATTTCACAAAAGATGAAAAAGTGTTTATTGCTCGCTTTGAGGAATGAGTTAAAGCTCCTAATTCAAAAGAAAATAATGAGAATAAAAAATAATGTTTTGAGAAATTATTATGGAATTCTTAAAACTGTTTGTTACGATAGAAAAAATGCCTGCACAAGTTGCTTTTATTGCCGGATTAATTATTATCATTACTTTTCTTTTCGCCTTAATTTCAATTATGTATTTACCAATAAAAATGATTTTTGGGAGATAAAAAATGACAATAAACTTAAAAGAATTTGATTGAGAACAAATTAAACAAACTTTCTGAGATTTATTTATTCAAATTACAACTATTCCGGCTCACATTACCGGTGGTAAAGAAATTGATTTAACCCAAAAAACACTTTGACTTTTAATAGCAAACATTGCTTTTTGATTCTTAACAGCGATTGTGATGTGATTTATTCTAATGCTCCTTTGAAAAACCATATCAGTATTTAGATAGGGAAAAAATTAATGTCAAGAAGTTATATTGTGATACATTCACAGAGAAATTCAAAATTAATTAGGAAAAAATACAATCATGTTAAGGTTAATCGTGGTTTTAACAAATTTAAGAAAAACTTTTGAATATAAATGATGAATGTTTTAAAAAAGAAAGGGGGTGATTATATGATTGGAACTTTCTTAGTCGATGCACCCACCAGCAACAGTAGAAAAAATAACAGCTAGCGACGCAATGACTAAATTATGAAATGCAATTATAACAACGTTTACTAAAATGTGAGAAATTATTGCCGTTAATATGCCACAAGTTGGTAACTTCTTTGCTGATTACTGAATCTTCATTTTTCCATTTATTTTGGCAATATTCTTTATTTGTTTTAAAATGTTTGAAAAATTACTTGGCGCAGTCCGCTAACAAAAAAATAAAGTGAGGTGCAAGATAAAATTTTGCAAATGAATAATAGAAAAAAATAACAATTTTATTGAATTAAACCGCACCTCATTTTTAATTTTATGACATTAAGGAGCAATTTGATATATTTACAACGGTTATTTTAAAAACATTGTAAGTTATTTATTTTTAGCAGGTTGTATTTTAATTTTCCTTTTTAAAATCATTAATTTAACACAAATTAACAAAGTTATTAATTTCTTAAAAAATTCACCATTAAATATTGTGATTGGTTCATTGGGAACTGGAAAAACCGCTTTTCTAGTATACGCATCAAAATTACTAAAAAAGAAAAAATATCACATCGCATCAACCTTCCCATTACTAGAAACCCAAAAATTAATTTTAGGACATATGGGATTATTAGACTTTGATTATCCGGTATTGCCGGACAAAACCTTACTGTTGTGAGATGAAACCAATTTATTTTTAGAAGGAACTGATTGAGAAAAAAATAATACCAAAAACGAAGAAAGCGGTATCCAAGAGTATTTTGCTCTGGCGCGGCATTTTGGTCATATTGTGCTTGCTAGCGGTCAAAGAGATAAACATATTTAAGTTAAAGTTCGTAATATTGCCAATAATGTGATTGTGGCAATTCGTAAAAAACCCGTTAATATTTTTCGTCCCTACTTAAAAGTTGTCTATGGTACTGTTACGAACATTGAAGAATATGAACGCTGACGAAACACCTTAATTGATGCTAAAAATAGTAAAAAGGGTCGTCGCATTAAATATCGTGATATTACTGAACTTGATATTTATTTTTTTAAACTAAAAATTCCTCTACCAATACCCAACACTTACAATTCTTTTTATTTAGCGTTTTTAAGAGATTACTTAAATTCAAAAGTAAATCCTGACTATGAAGATAAATACTATACTGACACCGCAATTGATTTAGAAGACTTAGAATACTTAAAAATGGATAAATTTAGCAAATTTTTAAGAAAGAAGGAATATAAAAATGAAAAATCTTGCAAAAATGGCGGACTTTCTCGCTCAAATGCTTTATAAGGTCTTTGACTTAATTTGAAGTTTAGAAGTGCCGGGAACGAATATTCAATTAATATTTCATTTATTCTTAACGCTGGCTGTAGAATTTCTTATGGCAATTATTCTTGGATTTGGTAGTCAACAAGTTAATTTGAAAAAACAACGCCAATATGCTGTTAAAAATAAGGGGCGTTTAAGTGCATGAGGAAAAGCTAAAAAACAAATAAAACCAATAAAAACAAAACAAGGTAACTAACAATGTTTAAACTAATTATTATTTTTATCTTAATAACCGTTTTTGGGTTATTAGCTGGTAGTCATTTTGAAACTTTAACGAATTATATTAGCGAAGGGCTTGCCAATTTCCAAAAGTTTATTACTAGCAATTTAACAATTTTAGAACTATTTAAATCAATGGCCATGACATTTTCGAAACATCCAATCTTTACCATTCTTGGTGTCACTTGTATACTTATTGCTTTATTTATTGTGATTAAAGGTAGGTAAAAAATGGAAAAATGAACTAAAAAACAAGAATTAGAAATAGAGAATGACAAACTAAAAATTGCTAATGTCATATTAGAAAATAGTGTTAATACTCTTAAATACATAATAATGAAAAAAATAAAGAAATTTTAGAACTAGAAAAGTGAAATACTATTCATATTAATCAAAAATCAGACTTAATAATTGAAAACCAAAAATTAAAAAATTTTAAACACGAAAGGAGAATAAAAATGAAAAAAATTTTAGTAAAATTATTTAAAAAAGATAATTCAAAAGAAAAAATCCCGTTAAAAGTAAGAATTAAAAAATTTTTAAAAAAACAGTGGTTAAAAGTAGTATTAAGTATCATTTTTATTTTTATAAGCTTATTAATTTGTGCATTAACAGTAATCGATACTAAATGAATAACCGGAACAAGTGATGAGTTTAATAATTTTATGAATAAAGAAATGGTTAATTTCTTTGGCAAATTTAATAGTGGTATTATGCTAGCAGGAATATTTGTTTTTTGATGAAGCGGAGCAATATATTTTGCAATTAAATTTGAAAAATTAATCCGCTTTATTATTCAAAAAATTAAAGCAAAAAGAGCCTTAAAAAATGAAATTAAACAAACTCATTAATTCTTTAAAAAAATATTGATGGAGAATTTTACTTTACATTTTTATGATCACTATCTTTTTCATTCCATTTTTAAAATTGGAAATTAATGATTTGAAATTATTATATGAAAAATTTGAAGCATTAATTTCGCTTATGATACTAGGGTATTTAGATATATGCATGACAGACAATAGTTGTAATTATAAATTGTGGTATTGAGTGACTTATTAAAAAAATTAAAGAAAAAAGAACAGTGAAAAATAAAATATTTTAAAAAGGAGTGATAAAAATGTTTATGAAAATATTTACCGTGTTAATTATTGGTTTCAATAACATTTTTACCATTCCCCAAAACATTAACAATGATGAAATGACAACACAATCACTAATTAGAAATAAAAGAGAAAGCAAAGAAACTTATGTGTTAAATTTATCAAATGTTAAAATTCAAATTACATATGACTATAACGATAAATATGAAATAGATTTTTATAATATCAAAAAAGAAGAAATTATTAATATTTCAAAATGATTAAAATATGACGGAACTAGTAGTTGCGAAGAAAATTGAAAACCTAATTGTGGTTTAAAAAGTTTACATTTTGAGAAAAATGATATAGTATGAAACGAGCTTAAAAGATTAAAAATTAAAATAAAAAATGACAAAATGTTTGATAAAACAGAATTTATTGCCTCAAATACTCATGTTAAAATTGCTAATGAAACAATTACTACTCCAATAAAAATACTATCTTTTAAAGCAGAAACATAAACCAAACCGTCAACTGATACTGATATTGATTTGCCAAAAACAACCACCAAATTTGGTGGTAGCCATAACTATAACAACGTTGTTGATAATCTTGATTACTTAATGATTCACAGTGGTGATTTTGATAAATTTAATTATTCTTATCTTTATTGAACGCCAGTATTTAATTTCATTGACACCTACCTTAGAAAAGGTTATTACAAAGAATTCACCATTAAAAACTACGACTTTAAAGATGAAAGCTATTTTTATCATGAGACTTCTAGTAGTGAAAATGAAATTAATAAGAATGTTTTAAAAATGAAAGCTTTTAATAAAACCTTAATCGCAGGTAATGACTATTTACAATTTATTGCACAGTGAAAGTAAAATCTGAAAATACGGCACCGAAAAGACTAATGATTATTACCTAATTAAGCATCTTTTTGGAACATTAAATTATCTTAATGTTAAATTTAGTTTTCTGCGTTATGACCCTGAATTAAAAAATGACATTTACCTTTATTTTAAAAATAACATTTCTAGTATTAACATTAACAATTATAAAAATATTTTTAGCGAAATCTATGAAATTCTCGGCAATTTCTTTGCTAGTTTATTTTATAAGACTTTTGATATGGATGAAAAAACTTATAACGAAATTGATTTTAAGGGAGTAGATAATTACAACAAAGATTACTTTATTCAAATCAGTTTCTTTTATCGCTCGTTAACTACTTTTTATCCCAAAAAATACTTAATCAATGTTACTGGTAATTCAGAATTATTACTAAGAAGTTATTTTTTTACTTTTGATAAAAAAACGCACCAAGAAAATTTTAATGCTATCAACAACACCAATAGCATTTATCAAATTGATTTTAATGTCCTTAAATCTTACGATAATAAACTGATTGCCTTGCCAACCAGTAAAACTGCTAACCAGCATCAATTACCTTAATACCGACATTGATATTCGCTATGGCATTAATATTTTTACCTTAACTTTTCCTTTATGCCATAAAACAAATACCTTTAATTATAATTTTAAAATTTATGACTTTAATGTATTAAATTCAACAGTCTTTATCCCCCCCTGGATGCCCTGATGGTTCAAATAACAGTGAATGAGACGATTTAATTCCGCCGGCAAATTGCAAATATTCTGGACGATGAATACCCGCATTTAACGATGTTGGCTGCGCGATTCAAAATGCTAGTATCAAAATGCTAAATTGAATGCTGACTGCTTCACAAGTCATTACCATTTTACGACCGCTAGCAATTATTGCAAAAGCAACAGTTAACTTTTCAACCGCCATTTTTCCATTTTTTAAAACGGTACCAGCTTTTTATTACACATTTCAATTTTTAATCGGTTTTGCCATTTTTCTAATGATATTAAGAATTTTTGTATAATTATATATATATATATATTGAAAAAATAAAACAAAGGAGTTAAAAAATGAAAATTTTAAGTATAATGGCTATTTCAGGATTAACAATATTGCCCGCAACCGTAACTGCTTGTTCAAACAAAAAAACAATTTTCACCGGCTGAACCGCTAATAATTAACGAATTAAATTTATCAAATGTTAAAATTCAAATTACATATGACTATAACGATAAATATGAAATAGATTTTTATAACATCAAAAAAGAAGAAATTATTAATATTTCAAAATGATTAAAATATGATAGAACTAGTAGTTGCGAAGAAAATTGAAAACCTAATTGTGGTTTAAAAAGTTTACATTTTAAGAAAAATGATATAGTATGAAACGAGCTTAAAAGATTAAAAATTAAAATAAAAAATGACAAAATGTTTGATAAAACAGAATTTATTGCCTCAAATACTCATGTTAAAATTGCTAATGAAACAATTACTACTCCAATAAAAATACTATCTTTTAAAGCAGAATTAAAAAATAATTAAACTGTAAAATGGGGATTGTAAAATTAACTTGTGTCTCTAGGTAATTAACTTAAATTCACTTTGTCCTCAAATTTTATCATTAAATGTGAAATTGCACTACCCCAATTTTGAATTGGCATCGTTCATTTCTTAACCATATTTTGAAATGCTAAATAAAATATTTTAAAAACTGATGAGTCGTTAGGGAAAATCTTTTTTCTTAATAATTAAACAATTTTTTTATTTTGACAAAATAAAAACCAGTAATTTAATTAAATTACTGGTTCGAATATTTTTCTTATTTTATCACAAGAGATTAAATTGTTGTGCTTGTTTCAATTAAAGTTATTGTTCTAAATAGCTAATATCGTTTTTATAAAACATTATACTATAGTAGTAACTATATTTGTTCTTACCGGCTCTTCTCTCTCTGATGAAAAAAATGCCTCACCGTTAAATGTTATTTTATCATTGTTTTTATCTATAGTAATTTCATTGGGTAATAAACTATATTTTTGTAAAATTTGCATTACTTCTGTAATTGATAATGTAACTATTTGTTCTTTATTGTTATCATCAATTATTTTGACAGTAATATTTCCTGTAATTTTTTGTTTTAAATTTAATATAACTTTAGATGTAATTATTCTTACTGGATAAGTAATTTTTAATTTTTCATTGGGATTAAGTTCAAATTTATCAACGGGTTCCTTAAAAATACTTAAAATCATTTCTTGTTCTTGTTTATTTGTGTTTGATAAATCAAATTCATTTGATAATACATTAATGATTTCAGAATTTTTATTATTTATATTTGTAAAATCTGTTAATTTCATTTCATCATCAGAATTTATGTTTCAACCATTTAATTTATTTTCTTGTTTTGTTTTAGTTAATCCTGTTGTAATTTGAAATACTAATTTTGATTTTGAATTATATTCACAAGCAGGTACATTAAATGATCTTGTATTTGGAGTTTTATTGATAATTTTTCTATCAGAACATACATTTTTAGGAACATTAAATCATAAAAATGAATTTTCTTTTTTTGTTATTTCAATATCTGAAAAATTTAAATTATTAGTATCAATATAATTTATTTCCTTAAATTTTAAATTAGAATTTTCATCTCTAAATTTAAAAAATATTGCATTTTTAATTAATTCATTTAAATTAACAATTTTATTTTGTTCATCATTAATTAAATAATAGATATTTATAATATCATTATTTAAATTATTTTTTTCTTTTACTACAGCTGAATTATTTGTTTTATTAATAATTTCTAATTGTGATATATCTAAATCAAGATTTAAATAATTTAATTTATTTAAAATTGTATTATCAGAATTATTATTAATTTGTCCTAAATTTAAATTTAAGTATTTATAACTATATTCATAAACATTATGATCTTGTGAACCAAAATATAATTTATTATTTAATATTATACCTGAAGATTCAACTTATCCATCTGCTGTAATGACAACTTTTGTTGGTTTGTGGCAGGATCATATTCATAAACATTTTTATCATGTGAACCAAAATATAGCTTTTTATTTAAAATAATTCCACTAGCAACAACTCCACCTTTTGTTTTAATAACAATTTTTGTTCTATTTATTTTATTATTTTCATTATTGCTTCGTTTTTGTCTTTTATAATTTATGCTTTCTAATTTAGTTTGTTGTTCTTGTTTTGCATAAGGACTATTGGCAACAACCCCTGCTATTCCACCACTTGCTATTGTTATTGTTCCTAAAATTTCTAGTAATTTTTTCATTTATTAAATCCTTTTTGTGAATTTTTGCTAATTTAATAAATTTTTGTAGTAATTATCGTCTCCACTTAAAATTATAAATTTTAAATTAATACGAATTTAATTATAAACCATAAAATAAAATTTTTATCATTTTTTAGAATATTGAACACTAATTCTAGAAAAAATTATCATTAAAACAAAAAAAATAATCAAACTAAATTAAACTTTATTAAAATTAATACCAAGAAAGGTGATTTTTCTATGTTAGAAATTAATAATAATGTAAAAACCTTAGAAAACAAGCATTGATTAAGTCTATTTACAACCCATAAAATATGTACACCAACAAATGCGAACAGCTAGCTAATGAATATGAAAAATTAGATGAATACTTATATAAATATCATTATCGGTTAAAACAAGGTTATAAAGTAGTTCATTTTGCTTTAAGAACAATTATTACAATTTTTGGTGATGTTACTTTTAAACGACGTCGATATAAATATTGAAATCAAAAATCAGATAAATTTGAATATGTATGTTTATTAGATAAAGAAATTGGTTTATTGCCAAAACAACGCATTTATTTTGATGTCCAATTTAAAGTTTTAAGTCTTCTAGGTGATGGTAAAAGGTGTCGCGATGTTTTAGATGCTTTAAATCATTGTTATATTTCAAAAGGTAGTATTTCAAATATTTTAAATAAATACGATATTGCTGAATATTTTCAACTAGCAGAAAAAGAAACTAAAACTAGAATTGATGTCAAAAATAAGGATTTGTATATTCAACTAGATGAGACATTTTTAGCGATATTAGACCATAAAGTTAAACAAGACCAAAGAATCGTTTAGTTACTTTTCATACCGGACATAAAGAAAAAAATTACAAAAATGCTCGCAGAGAATTAGAAAACAAACAAGGTCATTTTCTAATGTTAAAAGTTGGTAAACGAATAAATACGATGGATTATCATGATTTATTAATTAAAGAATTGCAAAAACATTATGTAAATATTAATTATGACAAAATAATTGTTTGTGGTGATGGTGATACTTGAATTAGAGAAATTGCCAATAGTTTTGGTAATGTTAGATATATTTTAGATGGTTATCACGCTATTAAAAAATTAAAACAAACCACATTTAATATTATTTTTGAAAATTGCAAAGTAACATTAAATATTTGAATTAAATTATATAAAGATGGAAATCATCAAGAATTAATCAAAAACATTCGTAATGTTATTAAAAATGAATTAAACAAAGATATTAAAACAAATTTAAGG
Source organism: Spiroplasma endosymbiont of Agriotes lineatus (assembly GCF_964019485.1). Lineage (GTDB taxonomy): Bacteria > Bacillota_I > Bacilli_A > Mycoplasmatales > Nriv7 > Nriv7. The sequence continues at coordinate 462,496 of NZ_OZ026448.1, read as the reverse complement.
AAGGCTAGTAATTATTTCAGTAATAATAAGCAAGGTATTCATCATCAAAATTTAGAATGAAATATCGGTTGTAGCATTGAAAGTGATGTATCGCATTTAGTAAAACAACAATTAGGATATAGAGCAAAAATATATCATCATAAGAATTTGAATAACCCATTACATTTAAGAATGGCAAATTTAAACAAATTAAATGTATTACATTACATTAATGAAAATATTAATTCAGAAATAGAAATCAGAAAAGAAATATATAAAAATTCATTATGAAATAAATATAATAAGAAAAATGATGATTGGATAGGCTACAATAAGTTGGACCATAATTATATAGACTTCGAAATTATTAAGAAAGAAGGAATATAAAAATGGGAAATAAAACCTCATACTCTGAAGAATTTAAAAAACAAATTGTCCATGCTATACAAAAATGGCAAAAGTGTTATTAATTTATGGAAAGAATATAATTTACCAAAACCAACTATTTATAGTTGAGTTAAAAATTATAATAATTCTGGTTCATTTAAAGCAAAAGACAATCGCATACTAGAAGAAAATGAAATAATAATTTTACGAAAAGAACTTAAAGACTTGAAAATGGAAAATGACATTTTAAAGCAAGCCGCACTGATAATGGCCAAAAAATAACAATAATTAATAGCAATAAGAAAAAATATTCGATAAGAAAAATGTGTAAATTATTAAATATTTCAAAATCCAATTACTATTATCAAATTAATAAATACACAAGGAAAATAGTGAATAATTATAATCAAGAAATTATCAGTGCATTTAACGCAAGCCGCCAAGTCTATGGAGCTCGAAAAATCAAAGTAGTATTAGCTCATAAAAGTATTAACCTATCTAGACACAAAATTAGAAATATTATAAAAAACAATAATTTGATATCAAAGTACACAAAAACAGACTTAAATGCAAAAATATTCAAGTAAATAATGATCCAGTAAATAACATTGTAAACCGAGACTTTAATAATAGAAAAATAAATGAAATTATCGTTAGTGACTTAACTTATATAAAAGTGGGTTTTAAATGATTTTATGTATGTCTCCTAATTGATTTGTATAATCGCGAGATTGTTGGTTATAGTTCCGGACCAAATAAAAATACGGAGTTGGTTTATCAAGCTATTATGCGAATTACTAGACCATTATCAAAAATTGAAATATTTCATACCGACCGAGGTAATGAGTTTAAAAATAATATAATTGATCAATTATTATCTACATTTAAAATTCAAAGATCATTGAGTGCGAAGGGTTGTCCATATGATAATGCAGTTGCTGAAGCAACTTATAAAGTTTTTAAAACAGAATTTTATTAATGGTAGAAAATTCAATGATCTTGCACAATTAGAACTTGAATTATTTGATTACATTAATTGATACAATAATCTTAGAATACATGGCAGTTTAAATTATTTATCTCCAGTTACTTTTAGAAAACAAATGTCTATATAAAAATTGTCCTAAAAAGGGTTGCCAATCCAGATAGTTGAATTAATAAAGGTAGTATTGTATATACAAATAAATATATTACATTTAAGTAAGTAAAAATATTAGTTAAAATTTAATAAAATTAATAATTTTTTATTGTGTAAAAATTCAATAATATGATAAAATGGTAACGAATAAAAATAACAATAACAAGGAAGGCGGGGTTAGTTTAGTAATTAAATAATATAATTAACTGATTGTTTTATTTCTTTAAAGTAATGCCTAAGAAAACTAAACGCGACCCCTTAAGAATGGTGTACTTTTGCTTTTTTCTAATTTGTGATATAATTTACTATGTATTTATATTAATTTTTTACGGAAAGGACAGCGTTGTTATGTATATTCTAGTAGAACAACGAGGCTATGTTGTTTATGATCTATATGATCAAGAAGTAGCAATTTTTATGTTGATGCCAGAAGCAATTGCTTTTATTAAAAGACAATATAATATGCCACAACAAATAACAATATCGCATAAACAACATTATCCTGTTTTACCGGTAATAAATAATCATTATCCAAGTCAAAATCAAAATGCACTGATATTACAAAATCCGCATTATTTAAATCAACCACCAGTGGGCAGACAAAATCCGTATGCATCATCAATGGTAAATGGTAATATTATGTATCCAGATAATAGCAATTTTGTTGTTAATGAACAACGCGCACCGCAGTATCCTAATCCTAATCTAGTTATTAGAGAAAAATTTGAACCAACAATTAATATGACTAATAGTATGTTAAATGAGCAATTATTTAATGAACAAGAATATCGGCTACAATTGAATGGTAATGGTTTGCAACAACAATCAGGACAAAAAATTAATGAGCAAGAAATTAAAATTGATAAATTTCGTCAACATTTGGATGATGTGGTTAAACAAAAGCAATTACAGAGTAATGGAACAGAAAACAAGTTGGGGGTAAATAGTAAACCAAGCAGTTTTGGATTTAATAGTGCTAAGCAATCAAAGATTAATTCATCAGGTACTATTGATTTAAAAAAAGCTGATATTGAACAAAAATTGAAAAATGGTTTTAGTATTAGTAATATGGATGCTTTACAACAAAGTAATGATGAAGAAAACTTTATATATAATAACAAGATTAAAACTTGATTGTGGGTTTTGCTTATTATTTTGGCAATAGTAATTATTGGTTTTGGTATTTTAGGACTTTTAGTAGGAATAAATGTTGGTGGTATTAGTGATAAAATTAAAGAATTAATTATTTAGTGATTAATTAAAAAATGTTTCAGAATATCCATCCTAGTTGGAAAGATTTTATTATTAGTCAAACTACCCAACCTTATTTTATTGAATTAATTAACAAAGTATCATTAGCATATAAAAATAATCACTGTTATCCGCAACCGCAAGATATTTTACGATTGTTAAAAATTGTTAGTTTTGATGATATTAAAGTAGTTATTTTAGGACAAGATCCGTATTATCAGCCAAACCAAGCTAATGGTTTGGCTTTTGGTGTTAATCAGAGTGTTAAGTTGCCACCAAGTTTAAAAAATATTTTTGTAGAATTGGAAAATGATTTAGGAATTATTGTTCAAAACGGTGATTTAACTAAATGAGCTAGAAGTGGTGTTTTTCTTTTAAATACTGTTTTAACGGTACAAAAAGACCAACCATTTTCACATGCTAATTTTAATTGGCAAGAATTTACTGATAATCTAATAAAATATATTGACAATTATCATAATAATGTTATTTTTATTTTATGAGGTAAGAAAGCACAAGCAAAGATTAATTTAATTAATGACCAAAAGCATCTTATTCTTATGGGAGCACACCCCTCACCGTTGGGAGCACATTATGGGTTTTTTAATCAGAAGTATTTTAGTAAGATTAATGAATACTTGATAAAGCATAATAAGAAGCCGATTGATTGGCAGTTATAGTTTTTCTTTAGAAAGGAAACTAGATTAATGATTTTCTTTAATAGTAATAAAAATGGTTTGTCGTTATTTGATATTAGAACAGCGTATATTGTTGCGGCAGCATTAGTTTTAGCAGCATTATCTTATATTTTAATAACAGGGCTTTCAATGTTTATAAAAAAAGAACGATATCGCGGTCTTCGTTTGACAACGAAAAATATTGCTTATATTGCCATGTTATCAACGGTATCGATAGTAACAACTGTGGTTATTGCATTGTATATGCCGGCAGCGGTTTTACCGCCGATTAGGATAGCTATTGAAGGTTTGATGATTAAGATTACTGGTTATATTTTTGGTCCGGTAATTGGTATTTTGTGTGCTTTGATTACTGATATTTTAGTAATGATGTTTGTTCCGTCATATATTCATCCTGCGTATATTGTCGCGGTTATTGGTTTTGGTTTTATTTCTGGTATTGCTGGTGATTTGCGGCGAATGTTTCATCAAAATTCATGAATTTTAATTTTAATAACTAATATTTTTATTATTGGTTTTGGAACAACTGCTTTAGTAATGACTTATTATGCTCCACAATTTGCTGATTTTTCTGTTGATGAAGTTCCTTTTACAAAAAATGTTCCGATTAAGAAATGAATTATGATGCTAATTATTAGTATTGGAACAGTTTTAATTTTAGTTGTTGTTTGGGCAACTTGAATGTATTTTCATTTTGTAAAAAAGGATGTAAAAGGTTTTAATGATTTAGTTCCAATTATTTTGTTAGCAGTTATTAATGAATATATTATTACAGTGTTAATTGCATCTTGGGGGGATGTCAGTCTGTTAACTAATCGTACTGAGGATTATGGTTTAGCAATGATTCCAAGATTGGCAATGGCGCCGATTAAAATATTTTTTAATACGGTAATTATTTATATTACTTGAAAAACTATTAGACCATTAATTAATGAAGATCGTTAGCATTTATAAGGAGTGTTATTTAGATGAAAAGGCTAAATGTTTGGTTACAAATTACAAAGTATTATTTTCGTAAAAATTTTTATTCAATTTTAAAATATTTAAAATTGGATTTTAATAAAAATTTCAATACTCGTAGTATTGCCTTAGCGGCTGTAATGTTAGCATTAACAATAGTTATTGTTAAATTTTTAGGTTTTAGTTTAAAATTTAGTGTTGGCGGCAAGGGAACAATGGTAGTTGGTTTTGGTTTTATCCCTAATGTTCTTTTTAGCTTTTTACATGGACCATTTTTTGGTTTTATTTTTGGTTTTATTTCTGATACAACATTGTTTATTTTAAAACCTACATTTTATAGTTCAATTATGGCAATTCAAGAACCAATTGTTGGAGTTCTTGCGGGAATTGCGGGAATTATTTATATTAAACTTCGTAATTGTCATTTTAATTTTAAGAAGTATTTATTATTTTTTACTGTGATGCAATTTATTTTGGTTGCTTTATTAATTTTAAGTTTTTATTTAATATTTTTCTCTGATTTTGTTTACTCGAAAAATAATAAAGTTTTTAGTGTTAAATGAGATTTACTTTATATGATAATTTCCGGGATTATTATTTCTACTTTTTTTATGGCTGTGGAATTAGTTTTAATTTTAATTTTGTGAATAACTTGAAATAATCAAAAACAAAATAGTGTTGCTGAGAAATTTAATAATGCATTAATTTTTATTATTATTATTATTTTACAATTATTTTTAACATTAATTAATTCGTGAATTTTATCGCCATTACATTTTTTAGTATTTTATGATATTGATTATTTAGTTTCTTTATTACCACGATTAGTTAAAGAATTATTATTAATGCCGTTACGAATCACAATATATTTTATAATTTTTAAAATTATTTTAAAAATTTATTATGATAAATATTTTTTGCAAAAAAAACTTAATTCTAATCAAGAAAATAAGATATTAGATAATAAGTAGAAGGGGGGGTATAATATAATGAAGAATTTTTTTAAACGATTTTTTAGTAAAAGTAAAATATTGTTTTTTACTAGTGTTGCTAATGCCTTAGTTTTGCTAAAGGATTGAAAATTTGTTTATAAGTTAATGACATTTTTAATTTTGTTTAGTTTCTTTTTAGCTGGTATAGTTTATGGGGTATTTATTGAATATTGATATATTAATCCTAAAAATTCACAGCTTGATATGCCCCGGTTATATAATTTTAATGTTTTAGTTAGTTTTTGGTCGGTGCAAACTAATATATTAGATTGTTTATATTTCTTTTATGCGTTACTTTATCATAATAAAACGGAAACTAATAAGTTTACTAATTTGACAACACAAACTAGTATTACAATATATATTACGGTAACAATGCTTTTATTTTGGTTGTTAGTATTTTATGGTGTGGGAATAGGGCTATCGTATGAATTTGCTTCCAATGCTGATCGGGTTATTGGCATTACAATGCACGCGGTGACCCCCCTATTAACATTAATTTACTTATTATTATCGTTAGGGAAAAATCAGATTTTATATAAAAAATATTTTACTCGCCAAATATTTTGAATGTTGGGATATCCGATTGGTTATCTAATATTTATTAATTTAAGGGCTAAGTTATTATATGATGATGGTATTGGTATTTTTTTATTTCCTTATGGGTTTGTCGATTTTTATCATCTGACATTTCCTTTGCCAATAGTTTGAAATAATATTTTGTTAATAGGATTGGGAATATCATTGTTAGTAGGTATAAATGTTATTTTGATTGTTATTAATAATGTAATTTATAAGAAGACAAAACATATAAGTAAAAATTAAGTTGATTAAACAAATAATTGGATAATAATTTTGATTATCGTTTTAAAGATATGGGGCGATGACTGCGTAAAGTTAACGTTTGGTATAAATTTTCCAAAAACTAAGAAAAAAACAGAAATAAAATTCTGTCTTTTTTAATTAGGTTAAAATTATCGTTAACCTTGCTTAGTTTAAGAAAATAACAGCAAAACCAACTAAATAAAACTCTCATACTTGGGAATGTCGTAAAGCCAAGCAAGTGAGGATAAACAATATAGGGCGCGGCCTTACCGCCGCGCCGCGACACAATAAAGGCAATTCTTTTAGGCAATATAGAAAAGTTATCGTGGCTCGAAGATAAATCTTTAACTTGCAATAGTTAAAGGGTGATGGTGATTGTTCCACAATAAAAAAATTTTAGAAATCTTACTATTTATAAGGAGATTTTGCGAGTGTCTTTAAAAGAACTCTGTCAAAAATAATTAAAAATTAAGTTATAAAATAACTAAAAATTGATTAATCAATGTCAGTGCTATATTAATGAGTACTGGTCGCGTTTAGTTTTTTTAGGTATTTTTTAAAAAAGAAAAAATAATCATTTACTATAAATTATTTCAATATGCAAATTAAGTGCATATTTATTATGTATGATTTTTGTTATAAAAACTTATTTTAATGTTATTTTTATAAGCGTTTTTCTTGGTTTTTATAACCTTTTATTAAGATTACGTTTGTTGATATTAAATATTTTGTTTTATTATTTATTTTCCAAATAAAATGATAATTAAATTGTCGTTGCTTTTCATTAAAAATTATTTAAATCTTTTCCCTCCTAACAAAACTTTATGCGTCTTATCATTATTCTTTATACGATTTTAACATTTTGAATTCAACAGCTTTTATTGGTGGCGGAATAAGTGGGGATAATATGGATGACTTAATTCTGGCGCCAAACTGTTCTTATTGAGGTTTTATTTAGTGCAATATCGTGTGACGTTCAGCAGCTTATGTTAGTGTGTTAAATTGATTACACTTGGTCTTGTCTTTCCGGGATTAATCTTTTAATTCGTCTCCTTGCGTGCGGATATGACCAAAACAACAATTAATTTTACAAAAACTGCTTTTCCGGTGTTCGAAGTTATTCTGGCGTTTCAGATGTTATTTGAATTTGTAGTTCCACTAGCAATCTTACTAATGATATTAAAAAAGTTCTCTTAAATATTGCCAATATTTTTTATAATATAATTCCTTTGAAAGGAGGATTTTTCTTTATGCGAAAATTTTTATCAGCTTTAAATTTAGTATGTGTAATATTTATTTTTGGATGTAGAAGTAATGTTTCTGAAAAAAAATTACAATTTTCTAGTTTAAATAATACATTTTTTAATGTAGAGAGTCTTGGCTCTGCTGGAAGAATAACTTTTTATGATGAAAGTGTTCGTTTTCCAGATGATATGTCTGAAAAAAGCTTTTTAATCGAAAATCAAAGTATTAATAATCCTATAAAGGATTTTTTTAAACGAGAAGGTGTTTATAAACCAAAACCATCTGAAGATATATTGACTACTTATGGCTGAGAAATTCCTAAACTTGAAAGCATTAAAGTGTCATTTGTTTATTTAGATAGATATCAATTAAATAAACCACAATATTTTATAAGTTCATTTTTAGCAAAAATACCTAATTAATTAGCAATTTTAATAAATATGTTTGAAAATCGTATTTTTTGTAATACGGTTTTCTTAATTTAAGAAGTTTAAAAAAATGAAATATATTATTTCCCAAGCTGATTTAGCGGATTTAAAAGCAAAAATCCAAAGTTGACTAAGTGCTAATTGCCGCAATCCTTATTACTTTACTATAAAACTAAAAAACGCATTACTGCTTATTTAAATTTATGTACTTATTTCTATATTGAAGAAACTACTTTAACAAAACTTATTAAAAAATATTTTAAGAATGCAACGAAAACCTTTTATCGTTGGGCAGAAAAAATTATAACCGCTTATTATTCTGACAATTTAGATTTGTTATTGTTTAAAAATACAAAACCACAAAATCTTAATTATCAATATAGTTTAAATTCTCGTGAAAAAGTATGTGATTTATATTTTGATTACAAAAATCTTCAAACCGGTGGAATGTGGTCTTTATTTAACAATTTAAAAATCGGTTTTCACGATATTAAAAATTCAGAAGTTCTTAAAAACATCAAAACTTTTTATCACTGAATTAAATTTGATCCTCGTTGAAAAGAATTAAAACAACAAATCAAACAAACTAAACGCCATTTTCATTTTAAGTGTTATGAAGTCTCTGAGATCGGTCTTTTACAAATATGGATGCCAAAATCATTACCACATCAAATTTTCCGGTTGATAAGAAATATTACATTTATGGATTTCATTGACAAAAAAACACGGCTAGTATTTGATTATGTTTATGATAGTTTAGGAACTAATAACGCGATTAACGCCGTGCAAAGAGTAATAAAAGATTTCAGGTGAATTTGTTGGCATAACCATTAAACGCCTTTGCACTGATAATGCCCCAGAATTTACTACTACTAATTGAAGTAATAAAAAAGCATACAAAGTAAAAGAAAGGTATTTTCCGACCTTTTTTTCAAAAAACGGAATTGTTCACGAAACTACACCAATTCGCTCGCCACAGAGTAATGGCAAAATTGAGCGATTTCATCAGCATTATACCAAATTATTTTATTCTAAGGATAAGAAATTAAATCAAAATGAACTTCAACATTATTTAAACAAATATTATTACTTTTATAATTTTGAACGCCCCCATTCATCTTTAAATAATAAAGTGCCTTTTCAAAAATTATAAAAGTTTTCAAAAAAACTTATTTAAATTATGCAGCTTTACAAAGAGTTTGTGCAGCAAATCCAAATACAGCAGCTAATCATCCAACTAATGATGCCGATAGAACAAAACAACCCTACATTAATTCTCGCGAGAAGACAGAGGAAGGGCCACGGCCCCCGTAGTTATAGAACAATCAGTAGAATTAGTTTTTCTTTTAAATCTTAAATTATTATTTCGACTTTCATTCAAAGTAGCAGCTACATCAATTCCTGACGAGATTTCTAGTTTATTTTCAAGATTATTAACTTTTTTTGTACTCATTACTCATTGTCTTTCTTTATTGTGGATAGTTTACAATAAGTTGGACCATATTTATGTGGACTTTCAAATAAAATAAAATTATATAAGAAAGTAGGAATATAAAAATGGGCAAAAATTCATATACAGATGAATTTAAAAAACAAATTGTCGTGCTGTATCAAAGCGGGAAAAGCATTGTTAAAATTATTAAAGAATACGAGGTTCCAAAATCAGCCGTATATCAGTGAATTGAAAATTTTAATAATTCTGGGTCATTTAAAGTGAAAGATAATCGCGCTGTCGAATAAAATGAATTAATTTACTTACGAAAAGAAAACTAACAATTCCGAATGGAAAATGACATTTTAAAGCAAGGGGCACTGATAATTGGCAAAAAATAGGAATTATTAACAATAATAAAGAAAAATATTCCGTGCTAAAAATGTCTCCTCAAATATTAAAAATAGCAAAATCAACATATTATTATCAAACCAATAATTGTGTTAATTATTATGTTAATAATTATGAAGAAGAAGTTATCAGTGCATTTAATAAAAGTCGTAAGATATTATGATGCTCGTAAAATTAAAGTTGTTTTAACAAGAAAAGATATTATTTTATCTCGAAAAAAAATTCGAAAAATTATGATTAAAAATCAATTAGTATCTAAATATATTAAATTAAAATATCATAATCATAAAACAATGGTTAATAATGACCAAATTAGTAATGTTTTAAACCGTGAATTTAACAATAAAAAACCCAATGAAGCTGTTGTTAGTGATTTAACATATGTTCAAATTGGTGGGAAATAACACTATATTTGTTTATTAATTGACTTGTTTAATCGCGAAATAATTGGATATAATGCCGGGCCAAACAAAACCGCTGAACTAGTTCAACAAACTTTTCATAAGAATAACACGACCATTAAAGCAAATTATTTTATTTCATACCGATCGCGGTAATGAATTCAAAAATAAAATCATTGATGAAATTTTAATAACCTTTAATATTAAAAGATCATTAAACAATAAGGGTTGTCCTTATGATAATGCTGTGGCCAAAACAAATTATAAAACTTTTAAAACAGAATTTATTAAGGATAAAAAATTTGAAAATTTAACACAATTAAAATGCAAACTATTTGATTTTGTTAATTGATACAACAATATTCAAATTCACGGCAACCTAAATTATTTAATACCAGTTGAATTTAGAAAATTGCAGTCTACATAAAAAATGTCCTAAAAAGGGTTGCCATACCAAGATTTACTATTATTGATTATTCCGATACAAATTAAATTTTCATATTTTTCTTTATAAACAAATCGTTTTGGAAACCAAATACCGATTTGTTCATTAAATTACGGAATTTTTGGTGCTTTAATAAGCATTGCGTTTTGCGTTTCTTTTAAGAGATATTTTTTAGTATTTAAGAAAATGTTTTCAATGTTTTTCATAAATAAATTACCTTTCTTATAGATAAACTAAGTTAGTTAACTTAGTTTTTTAAACACTTAAATATTACAGATTTAAGTGTTTAACAAGCTTTGTTAGTAAATTTTGTTTTTTAATTAAGATAAAGATTTTAATAATTTTAAACATAGCATACCCATATATAGAAATTTTTACATTTTAACATTCGCACCCCCGCCCTTAGAATTAATTTAATAGCGTGTATATTTTTAGGAAATCCACCCATTCATTTTTTTATTGCAAAAAGAAACAAATTGCTATAGCTAATAGGATGTTATCTATTGACTGGTAAACTTCTTTTGGTTATGGCGACCACCCACAATTTATCGTGCTTTAATAAATACTAACATTATTAATTCACTTGTATTTAATTTTCAAAGAACAAATTTTTAACACCTTATAAAATAAAAAGACAATCATTGCTGACCGCCTTAATACTTATTCAAATATTTACATACATAACAAAACTTTATGCTTCCTTGTGTAAAAATTAAATAATATGATAAAATAATAACAAATAAAAATGACGACAACAAGAAAGGCGGGGTTAGTTTAGTACTTAAATAATATAATTAGTTAATTGTTTTACTTCTTTAAAGCAATACCTAAGAAAACTAAACTCGACCAATATGGTCCAACTTATTGTAACCTATCCATATTTTTGTTATCATATAACTTATATGGATAAAAAGGGAGAAAGATAATGCAACAAAAAATTATTTTAGTTTGCGATCAATGTCTGTCAAGAAACTATAATATTTTTACTAATGGTTCTAATCAAACTGTTAGATTATCTTTAAAAAAGTTTTGTAAATACTGTAATCAACATACAGTTCATAAGGAAACAAGATAATATTTAGAGAGGAAATAAATATTGATGGCTAAAGAAAAAAGCAAAGTAAAAAAGATAAAATCTGAACATAAGGTATTAAAAGTTAAAAAAACTAAACCGATTTTAGGAAAAAGAAAAGTTAGTTCACAAACTAAAGAGACGATTATTAAAAAAAGTATTTTAGATTCAAAAATAAATGAAAATCGTGATCAGAGATTTAAAAAATCTTTACTGAATTTACCATTATTAATGACTAGAGAAATGTGTCGTGTTCGCTGAGCAAAAAGTTTGCAGTTAAATAAAAAATTTTGATTAACTGTTGGATTTATTACTTTCTTTGCAATTTTCTTTGCAATTGTTCAAACTTTATTACAATTAATTTTAGAAGTTAGTAAAATTTTAGTCATTTAATAAGGAGTAGAAAAAGATGATAAAAAAATATATTAAACAAGAAAAGGATTCTAGTGATTTATTAGGTAAGTGATATATAATTAATTGCTATAGTGGTCATGAAGAAAAAGTTAAAGAAGATTTATTACAACGAGTTGAAACTTTAAATATGAAAAATTTTATTTTTGATGTTCGAATTGTAAAACAGCAAGAAATGTCAAAAAAAACAAAATCAATGATTGGAAAAAATCCATATCCAGGTTATTTATTTGTTAATATGTATATGACTGATGATGCTTGATTTATTGTTAGAAATACCCCTGGTGTTACTGGGTTTATTGGGTCTAGTGGAAATTGATCAAAACCGTTTCCATTATCGCGTACTGAAGTTAGAGATATGTTAAGACGCAGTGAAGAAAAAAGTAATATTAGTAGTAAAAAAGTTCAACAAGTATTTATTGCTGACTTTAAAGAAGGAAACCTTGTTAAAATATTATCAGGAGCTTTTGAAAATAAAGAAGGTGAAGTTATTGGCATGGATTATGGTAAAGGGGTAGCGACAATTAATATTGAGATTTTTGGGGGGAGATGTGTTCCTGTGGAAGCTGAATTTAGTTATTGTGAGAAAGTTAATTAAAATAATCTTATTAAGAAATTAATTTTTTATAATTAGTTTATTTTTTAAAATTTTTAAATAAGAAGGTTAATCGGTAATGAAAAAGGTAGCCATTGTGACTGATTCATCAGCAGGATTTAGTATTTTAGAGCAAAAAATATAATGTTGGAATGAAAACCCTTTTTAGGACACTTTTTATGTAGATTGTCATTTTCTAAATTCAACGGGTGTTAAATAATTTAAGCTACTGTGAATTTGAATATTGTTGTATTAATTAACAAAATCAAATAGTTCGCATTTTAATTGTGTTAAATTTTCAAATTTTTTACCCTTAATAAATTCTGTTTTAAAAGTTTTATAATTTGTTTTGGCCACAGCATTATCATAAGGACAATCTTTATTGTTTAATGATCTTTTAATATTAAAGGTTATTAAAATTTCATCAATGATTTTATTTTTGAATTCATTACCGCGATCGGTATGAAATAAAATAATTTGCTTTAATGGTCGTGTTACTTTTATGAAAAGTTTGTTGAACTAGTTCAGCGGTTTTGTTTTGCCCAGCATTATATTCAATCCAATTATTTCGCGATTAAACAAGTCAATTAATAAACAAATATAGTGTTATTTCCCGCCAATTTGAACATATGTTAAATCACTAACAACAACTTCATTGAATTTTTTGTCATTAAATTCACGATTTAAAACATTACTAATTTGGGCATTATTAACTGTTGAGCTCATAAAATATTCAGTTGGTGGGTAATTTTCCAAAAACTAAGAAAAAGATAGAAATAAAATTCTATCTTTTTTAATTAGGTTAAAATTGTCGTTAACCTTGCTTAGTTTAAGAAAATAACAGCAAAATCAACTAAATAAAACTCTCCTATTTGAAATGTCGTTAAACCAGGCAAGCGAGAATAAACAATAAATATAAGGACGGCTACACCGCCACGACATAATGAAAGCAATTCTTTTAGGCAATATAAAAAAGTTATTATGGTTTGAGGATAAATTTTTAACTTGCAATAGTTAAAGGGTGGGTGTTCCACAATAAAAAAATTTTAGAAATCTTATTATTTATAAGGAGGTTTTGCGAGTGTCTTTAAAAGAACTCTGTCAAAAAGAGTTAAAAATTAAAGTACAAAATAAATCAACACTAATTAATAAATGTCAGTGTTATATCGATGATTATTTTACAAAATTAACCAAAAACAGAAAAGGTGGTTGGATATTATAAAAAATATGCTCGGCATTGTTTAGCAAGGTTAGAATTTATTAATAAACAAAAAATAAATGCTAAACTTTAATTTTTAACTTTGCAATGCAAAAATAATCATTAAATTATTAAAAAATTAATTTTTAAGAAAAATAAATGATGAATTTATTAATATCAAAAATTAGAAAGGAAAGTATACATGTTTGAAAATAATATCAAAAATACAATTAACGATTTAATCACTGAAATTAAAACAACAACAGAAAATAATTTAAGTAATTTAGAACAAATTATGAAAGCTTTAATTGATAAAGTTAATAATATTGAAAATATTTTAAATCAAATAAGATAAAAAAATAAACCAATTATTTATTAAATTAGTTGGTTTTTTATTTTGAAAAAATAAAATAGAAAGGAAATAAAAATAATGAGAAAAAGTTGTCCTGAATGTAGATCAAAAATAGACGACGATGGTAAAGATTTATGATGCAGCAATAATTATTGCATTTTAGCAAAAAAATCATATATTTTTAGAAAGGAAAAATAATAATGAATGTAACAGAATGAAGAAAATTTGAAAAGTTAAAAGAAGAAAATGAAAAACTTAAAACAGGACTTGAACAATTAAAACAAGAAATTAATATACAAAAAGAAATATTAAATGGATATTATGATGATTTAAAAATTACATTTAATGAAAACTAGAATGCAAAAAAAAATTAAAAATTTTCAACAATCAAAATTATTTAAAGAAGATTTAGAAAAAGAAAAACTAATTATAGTTGAAGGGCAAGCATTTTATAGATGTTTTGTTAAAAAAGAAAAATATGACAAATTACCAAGTAAGGATGTGAAATAATGGCAAAAACAATTAAATTTAAAAATACAAAAATAATTTTAGATGATTTTATTATTAATCCAGAAAAAGAATATGAAGAAATAGTTAATATTCTCAATAGTAAAAATCGTTAATATAACTATTTTTCATAATTTCTTCATCAGAAAGTAAAAAAGTGAGGTGATTAAATATGATAAAAAAAATTATTTAAACCAAAATTTAATTTCACAAGAAATAAAAAATAAAACTCATATTTTAATAAACAAACAAAAAGATTGTATTGTTTTAGATAAAAATTGTTTAGGTTTATCAAGTTATCAAAATTATTTTAGTTTAGAAATTGATGAAAATAAAAATTATGTGATTCATAGTAGCATCAATAATAAAAGTGGTAATATTGTGGGAAAAAATTTAATTTTATCTTTTGAAAAATTAAAGCAAGAAAACAAAAAGCAGTTTAATTTGCAAAACAAAAATGATGATAATAATGATTTACTAAATGAATACAATAATCATTATTATAACAAAACAACACAACGAAAATTAACAAAAACAGAACTAAAACAATTACTAGAAGATTTAGAAAATATTGATAATCCTAATTATTGAGATAATGGGATTTATTTAGGATATAACAAATATGAAAAAAATACTTAGTTTGTTGTCAATATTTTCGTTTTCATGTGGAAGTATAATGCCATCAATTGGTTGTGGCAATATTGCAAATAACAAACCACATTTAACACCAACAAAACCCAAAAAAACCGATAATCAAAGACATTTTTTACTATGAAAAATTAAAACAAGAAATTACAGCAGAAATTAAAGAATATGATGAAGTAATTAAAGAAATTAAAAATAGTAAAAATGACTATGAAAGTGAAGAAGATTATCAAACAGAATTAAAGCAAACCCAAGCAGAGCAATTTATTAAAATTAAAATATCTGAAATAAATGATTGCGAATATCAAATTTTACTATGTCAGAAAGAAAACAAATTTACTGAGGAACAAAAACAACAAACAACCCAGTTGTTGTTGGAAAAAGAAATAAAAAACTTAAATAGTGCTTTGAATTTACTAAGCGAAATTAAAAATAGTGATTTTGATCAGAAAGATTTAGAAAAAATTAAAACAAAGATTAAAGATACAAAAACAATTTTAAATGAAATTAAAAATAATTAAGAAAGGGATGGTTTAAATGAAAAAATTTTTAAAGAAATTAATAAGTGAAGATTATTTTTTTTAGTGGGGCTGTCCAAAATTCTGTGTCTCGATAATTCATTCTGAATTATCGAGACACAGAATTTTGGACAGCCCCGAAAAGCCCTAAACGCCGCCCTCTTCGTTAAAAGACCTGCTATTAAATATTATTTAACAGAGTATGTAATCACTCAACAACATTATGATGCAATTGTTCTTGTAAATCAACATTATCAATAAAAAAGGACGCATAAAGTTTTGTTGGGTAAGAAAATATTTAAATAATTTTTAATGAAAAGCAACGACAATTTAATTATCATTTTATTTGGAAAATAAATAATAAAACAAAATATTTAATATCAACAAACAAAATCTCAATAAAAGATTATAAAAACTAAGGAAAACGCTTATAAAACAACATTAAAAAAAGTTTTTACAATAAAAATCATACATAAGAAATATATACTTAATTTGCATATTGAAATAATTTATAGTAAATGATTATTTTTTCTTTTTTTAAAAATACCTAAGAAAACTAAACGCGACCAATAAAATTCTCTAACCTTATCACGACCTAAACCAAGTTTTTGCTCACCATAACAACTATATCAAGAACCATTTTTTTGCAAAATATTACCATTTAAACACAATGAAATCAATTCTTCTGACTTGCATATTCCGTGATCAAAGTAAATATTTAAAACCGTCATTTGAAAAGAAGCAGCAACTTTATTTTTAAAAATTTTAACTTTAGTTTTATAACCAACCAATTGATTATTAAGTAGAATTTGTTCACTTCTTCTTAATTCAACTCGTACTGATGAATAAAATCTTAATGCTATACCTCCTGGGTTTATTTCTGGATTACTAAAAATAATTCCCATTTTTTCTCTAATTTGATTAATAATAATAAAAAAAACTAAACAGTTAGTTTTAGCAATATATGAATTTAACTTGCGTAATGCCTTTGACATTAATCGCGCTTGAGCACCCAAATCGTTTGATCAGACATTTCACCATCTAATTTCAACTTGTGGTGTTGTGTTAATGCTGCCACAGAATCAACTACAATCAAATCAATAACATTAGATTTAACAAAAACTTCTAATATTCCTAACGCTTGCTCTCCTGAATCTGGCTGAACAATTATTAATTGTTCTAAAATAACACCAATTTTTTAAGCATAATTTGGGTCTAAAGAATGTTCTACATCAATAAAAGCAGCCTTACCATTCATTACCTTTTTGAACTTCACTAATAGCATGTAATGCTAAGGTGGTTTTTCCAGAAGATTCAGCACCATAAACTTCAATAACTCTGCCGCGATAACAACCACCAATACCAATTGCATTATCCAATAATAAACTTCCTGAACTAATAACATTATCCTTTGATGGAAGTTTATTATTCATATCCACAACCGCATCACTACCATATTCTTTAATAATTGTTTGTAATGCTGCTTGTTGTAATAATTCTTCTTTATTAATAAGTTCGGTATTATTTGTCTTATTTTTTGACATTTTCTTACCTCCACTAGATAAATTAACAAAAAAACTTTTCCTAGTTTATTTTAAATTTTCTTTAATTAATTCTTTAGTTAATTTAACACATTTATTAATAATTTGTTTGCGATTTCCCGATAATTGATATTCATAAACCAAACATTTGTTATTATATGCCAATGCAATATATACTAAACCTAATGGATTATTTTAATGGTTTTCAGGACCAGCATTACCAGTAAAACTAATTGCGATATCACTATCAAATAAATTTTTTGCATTTTGTGCCATTTCAATAGCTGTTTCAACACTAACAGCACCAAATAATTGTAAAGTTGTTAACTGAACTCTTGCTAAATGAACTTTAGAATAAGCACTATAAGCTATTAATCCAACACGAAATACCTTGCTGACTCCTTTAGCCTTAACTAATGCCTCACTAAAAGCTCCTCCAGTAATGCTTTCGCAACTACCAATGGTTAAATTTTTCTTTTCCAATAATTTAACTAAATCGTGCATTTTTTTCTCCTAATTAATATTTATTTTTGATTGCTTTGTTTAATTCTAAGAATATAAGTAATTGCACTCCAAACTGAAAGCAATAATGATAAATATATTGGCATTAAAATAATATGATACCGTCATGAACCTCAATCACTATTTCATCCAAATCAAATATGATTAACAAAAAATAATAATGTTAACCCTGCCATTTGCATTAAGGTTTTTAACTTACCATAATAATTAGCAGCAATAACAATTTTTTTAGTTGCTAAAAATATTCTTATCCCATCAAGAAAAATATCTCGGGAAATTAAAATTAATGTTACTCAAACCGGAATAATTTGCGGAATTGTCATAATAATTAAAACACTACTAGTTAACATCTTATCAGCAATCGGATCAGCAATCTTACCAAAGTTTGTTACTTGCTTATTTTTCCTAGCAAGATAACCATCTAATCAATCACTAAAACAAGCAATAATAAAAAGTAGCCCTGCAATAATTCAAAGAATATTAATTTTAACATTATTATTATTATTAATACTTGCGCTAACAAAATTATAGTTAGCAAATGGTGCTTCTAACAACATTAAAATTAAAATTATCGGTACTAAAACAATTCGTACTAATGTTATTTTATTTGGTAAATTCATTAGTAACCCTCCTATATAAATAATTATAACCTAAAAATAAAAAACGAGATTAAAAATCTCGTAAGCCACATTCTGTTCTCAAAGACATAAATGCTTTAAGTGCTAATCATTTATCTATATTAATTCAATTTTAAAGTTAAACAAATATCCATTAATTACTTATCATTCGCAATTAATAGTTCCCCTACCATAATTTGGGTTTCTCACTTATGGGGTTTACCGCGTTCCACTCTAATAATTTCTCATTAGTATCGTCACTATGGTACTTTTATAAACTACCAAACCATATTAAATAATTAACTTAGGTTATTAGTTAGCCATCTAAGAAACATCAAATGATGTTTCTTATCCTTGAATTATTTTTTCTTCAAGCATAAACGTTACTAGCATCACAGCTAGTGTGAGTGTGGACTTTCCTCAATTAAAAATAAATTTCTAACAGCGATTAGCATGGATTTTTAATCTCCTACACATTCTACTACTTATTAACTTTACTTTCAAGTTTACTTAACGATTGGGTCGCGTTTAATTTTCTTAGGTATTACTTTGAAAAAGTAAAACAATCAGCTAATTATATTATTTAATTACTAAAATAACCCTGCTTTTCTTGTTATTGTCATTTTTATCCATCATGGTTTTATCATATTATTGAATTTTTACACAATAAAAATTATTAATTTTATTAAATTTTTTTTTTTAATTTTAACTAATATTTTTACTTACTTAAATGTATTATATTTATTTGTGAATTTACAATATTACCTTGGATTGGCAACCCTTTTTAGGACAATTTTTATATAGACATTTGTTTTCTAAAAGTAACTGGAGATAAATAATTTAAACTGCCATGTATTCTAAGATTATTGTATCAATTAATGTAATCAAATAATTCAAGTTCTAATTGTGCAAGATCATTGAATTTTCTACCATTAATAAATTCTGTTTTAAAAACTTTATAAGTTGTTTCAGCAACTGTATTATCATATGGACAACCCTTCGCACTCAATGATCTTTGAATTTTAAATGTAGATAATAATTGATCAATTATATTATTTTTAAACTCATTACCTCAGTCGGTATGAAATATTTCAATTTTTGATAATGATCTAGTAATTCGCATAATAGCTTGATAAACCAACTCCGTATTTTTATTTGGTCCGGAACTATAACCAACAATCTCGCGCTTATACAAATCAATTAGGAGACACACATAAAATCATTTAAAACCCACTTTATATAAGTTAAAGTCACTAACGATAGTTTCATTTATTTTTCTATTATTAAAGTCTCGGTTTACAATGTTATTTACTGGATCATTATTTACTTGAATATTTTTGCATTTAAGTCTTGTTTTTGTGTACTTTGATATCAAATTATTGTTTTTCATAATGTTTCTAATTTTGTGTCTAGATAGATTAATACTTTTATGAGCTAATACTACTTTGATTTTTCGAGCTCCATAGACTTGGCGGCTTTCGTTAAATGCACTGATAATTTCTTGATTATAATTATTCACTATTTTCCTTGTGTATTTATTAATTTGATAATAGTAATTGGATTTTGAAATATTTAATAATTTACACATTTTTCTTATCGAATATTTTTTCTTATTGCTATTAATTATTGTTATTTTTTGGCCATTATCAGTGCGGTTTGCTTTAAAATGTCATTTTCCATTTTTAAGTCTTTAAGTTCTTTTCGTAAAGTTATTATTTCATTTTCTTCTAGTGTGCGATTGTCTTTTGCTTTAAATGAACCAGAATTATTATAATTTTTAACTCAACTATAAATAGTTGGTTTTGGTAAATTATATTCTTTCCCTAAATTAATAACACTTTTGCCATTTTTGTATAGCATGACAATTTGTTTTTTAAATTCTTCAGAGTATGAGGTTTTATTTCCCATTTTTATATTCCTTCTTTCTTAATAATTTCGAAGTCTATATAATTATGGTCCAACTTATTGTAGCCTATCCATCTATTTTTTACTAAGTAAACAAATCCTTTTTTTGGACGCATAAAGTTTTGTTAAGTGAGCAAAGATTTGAATAAGTATTAAGGCAGTCAGTAATGATTGTCTTTTTATTTTATAAGGTGTTAAAAGTTTGTTCTTTGAAAATGAAATACAAGTGAATTAATAATGTTGGTATGTATTAAATTAAAGCACTAAAGCACAATAAATTGTGGGCGGTCGCCATAACCAAAAGAAAATTTTACCAGTTGATAGATAACATCCTATTAGCTATAGCAATTTGTTTCGTTTTGCAATAAAAAAATGAATGGGTGGATTTCCTAAAAATATACACGTTATTAAATTAGTTCCAAGGGGAGGATGCGAACATTAAAGTGTAGAAATTTCTATATAGGGATATACTAAGTTTAAAATTATTAAAATCTTTATCTAATTAAAAAAACAAAATTTACTAACAAAGCTTGTTAAACATTTAAATCTGCGATATATAAGTGTTTAAAAAACTAAGTTAACTAACTTAGTTAATATAACTTAGTTAATATAACTTAGTTTATTGATAAGAAAGGTAATTTATTATGAAAAACATTGAAAACATTTTCTTAAATACTAAAAAATATCTTTTAAAAGAAACACAAAACGCAATGCTTATTAAAGCACCAAAAATTCCGTGATTTAATGGACAAATCGGTATTTGGTTTCCAAAGCGATTTGTTTATAAAGGAAAATACGAAAATTCAATTTGCATTGGAATAATAAAAGATAGTAAATATCAAGTAATTTCAATTAATCAAAAAGAAAAAGAAACCAAATTAATTAAGGGACAAGAATTATTAGGTTTTTTCATTGCCGAAAAAGCAAACAACAAAAAAGATATAAATTATAACTATTTTAAAGGAGTTTAAAAATGAATATTGCGATTGGAATAATATTTATTATCATTTGCATAATGCTATTGGCATATTTTGCTTATAAAATTTATGCCAAAATAAAAATGCGAATTAAATATAAAAATGCCATTAAAAATAATGCTGGTAATTTCACGAAAGACGAAAAAGTATTTATTGCTCGCTTTGAAGAATGAGTTAAAGCTCCTAATTCAAAAGAAAATAACGCGGATAAAAAATAATGTTTTGAAAAATTATTATGGAATTTTTAAAACTGTTTATTCCGATAGAAAAAATGCCTGCACAAGTTGCGTTTATTGCCGGATTAATTATTATCATTACTTTTCTTTTCGCATTAATTTCAATTATGTATTTACCAATAAAAATGATTTTTGGGAAATAAAAAATGACGGTAAATTTAAAAGAATTTAATTGAGAGCAAATTAAACAAACTTTCTGAGATTTATTTATTCAAATTACAACTATTCCGGCTCACATTACTGGTGGTAAAGAAATTGATTTAACCGAAACACCACTTTGGCTTTTAATAGCAAACATTGCTTTTTGACTCCTAACAGCGATTATGGTGTGATTTATTCTAATGTTACTTTGAAAAACAATATCAGTATTTAGATAGAGGCAAAAGTAATGTCAAGAAGTTACATTGTGATGCATTCCCAAAGAAATTCAAAATTAATTAGGAAAAAATACAATAGTGTTAAGGTTAACCGTGGTTTTAACAAATTTAAGAAAAACTTTGAATATAAATGATGAATGTTTTAAAGAGAAAGGAGGTGATTATATGATTGGAACTTTCTTGGCCGATGCACTAGCAACAGTAGAAAAAATAATAGCTAGTGACGCGATGACTAAATTATGAAATGCAAATTATAACGGCGTTTACTAAAATGTGAGAAATTATTGCTGTTAATATGCCACAAGTCGGTAACTTCTTTGCTGACTACTGAATATTCATTTTTCCATTTATTTTGGCAATATTCTTTATTTGTTTTAAAATGTTTGAAAAACTACTTGGCGCAGTCCGCTAACAAAAAAAGTGAGGTGCAAGATAAAATTTTGCAAATGAATAATAGAAAAAAATAACCATTTTATTGAATTAAATCGCACCTCATTTTTAATTTTATGACATTGGGGAGCAATTTGATATATTTACAACGGTTATTTTAAAAATATTGTAAGTTATTTATTTTTATCGGGTTGTATTTTAATTTTCCTTTTTAAAATCAATAATTTAACACAAATTAACAAAGTTATTAACTTTTTAAAAAACTCACCATTAAATATTGTTATTGGTTCATTGGGAACTGGAAAAACCGCTTTTCTAGTATACGCATCAAAATTACTAAAAAAGAAGAAATATCACATCGCCTCAACCTTTCCATTACTAGAAACCCAAAAATTAATTTTAGAACATATGGGGATATGGGGTTATTAGACTTTAATTATCCGGTATTGTCAGATAAGACCTTACTTCTATGAGATAAAACCAATTTATTTTTAGAAGGAACTGATTGGGAAAAAAATAATACCAAAAACGAAGAAACCGGTATTCAAGAATATTTCGCTCTGGCACGCCATTTTGGTCATATTGTTCTCGCTAGTGGTCAAAGAGATAAACATATTTGAGTTAAAGTTCGTGATATTGCTAATAATGTAATTGTGGGAATTCGTAAAAAACCCGTTAATATTTTTCGTCCCTACTTAAAAGTTATCTATGGCACCTTTACGAGCATTAAAGAATATGAACGCTGACGAAACACTTTAATTGATGCTAAAAATAATAAAAAAGGTCGTCGCATTAAATATCGCGATATTCCTGAACTTGATATTTATTTTTTTAAACTAAAAATTCCTTTACCGATATTAAACACTTACAATTCTTTTTACCTAGCGTTTTTAAGAGATTACTTAAATGCAAAAGTGAATCCTGACTATGAAGACAAATACTATAATGACACAGCAATTGATTTAGAAGACTTGGAATATTTAAAAATGGATAAATTTAGCAAATTTTTAAGAAAAATGAAAGAAAAGGAATAATAAAAAATGGAAAATCTCGCAAAAATGGCCGACTTTCTCGCCCAAATGCTTTATAAAGTTTTTGATTTAATTTGAAGTCTTGAAGTGCCGGGAACGAATATTCAACTAATATTTCCTTTATTCTTAACGCTGGCTGTAGAATTTCTTATGGCAATTATTCTCGGATTTGGTAGTCAACAAGTTAATTTAGAAAAACAACGCCAATATGCGGTTAAAAATAAGGGGCGTTTAAGTGCGTGAGGAAAAGCTAAAAAACAAATAAAACCAATAAAAACAAAACAAGGTAACTAAAAATGTTTAAACTAATTATTATTTTTATCTTAATAACTGTTCTTGGATTATTGGCTGGTAGTCATTTTGAAAATTTAACGAATTATATTAGCGAAGGGCTTGCCAATTTCCAAAAGTTTATTACTAGCAATTTAACAATTTTAGAACTATTTAAACCAATGGCACGAACATTTTCGCAACACCCAATTTTTACGATTCTTGGTGTAACTTGTGTACTTATTGCCTTATTTATTGTAATTAAAGGTAGGTAAAAAAATGGAAAAATGAACTAAAAAACAAGAATTAGAAACAGAGAATGACAAATTAAAAATTGCTAATGTCATATTAGAAAATAGTGTTAATATTCTTAAATACATAATAATGGAAAAAAATAAAGAAATTTTAGAATTAGAAAAGTGAAATACTATTCATATTAATCAAAAATCAGACTTAATAATTAAAAACCAAAAATTAAAAATTTTTAAACACGAAAGGAGAATTAAAATGAAAAAACTTTTAGGAAAATTATTTAAAAAAGATAATTCAAAAGAAAAAACACCATTAAGATTAAGAATTAAAAATTCTTTTAAAAAGCAGTGGTTAAAAATAGTATTAAGTATCATTTTCATCTTTATAAGTTTATTAATTTGTGCATTAACAGCAATGGATACTAAATGAATAACTGGAACAAGTAACGAATTTAATGATTTTATGAATAAACAGATGGTTGAATTCTTTGGCAAGTTCAATAGTGGTATTATGCTAGCAGGAATATTTGTTTTTTGATGAGGCGGCGCAATATATTTTGCAATTAAATTTGAAAAATTAATCCGATTCATTATTCAGAAAATTAAAACAAAAAGAGCCTTAAAAAATGAAATCAAACAAACTCATTAATTCTTTAAAAAAATATTGATGAAAAATTTTACCTTACATTTTTATGATTACTATCTTTTTCATTCCATTTTTAAAATTAGAAATTAATGATTTGAAATTATTATATGAAAAATTTGAAGCATTAATTTCACTTATGATACTAAGGTATTTAGATATATGCATTACAATAGCAGTAGTTATAAACTGTAGCATTGAGTGACTTATTAAAAAAATTAAAGAAAAAAGAATAATGAAAAATAAAATATTTTAAAAAGGAGTGATAAAAATGTTTATGAAAATATTTACCATGTTAATTATTAGTTTCAATAACATTTTTACTATTCTCCAAAACATTAACAATGATAAAACAAAAACACAATCACTAATTAGAAGCAAAAGGCAAAATAATGAATCATACGAATTAAACTTAAAAAAATCAAAATTAACACTTAAATCATCAAAAGATGACAACAGCAAGTGAAATCAAAAATGAGAAATAAAATTTAATGTAGAAAATAAATTTATGCCCAAAAACTTGCCTCCACGAATGAAACTTAATGATTGAGAATTTTATGTTGACAAAAATGACAAGATTACATTACCAATATTAAAATCATTAGAATATGATTTAAATTGAGAAAAAAACAGTGAACCAAGATATTGAGAAAATAAAGATTTTTTATCCTATCAAAATAAAAAATTAAAAAACATAAAAATGAAAGTACGAGAATGAGACAAAAATGAAAGATATGCCAAATGAAAAATATTAGAATTTGACGCACAATCAGAAACTAAACCCTCGACTGATATTGATTTACCAGAAAAAACCACCAAATTTGATGGTAATCATAACTATAGTGATGTTATTGATAATCTTGATTATTTAATGATTCATCGTGGCGATTTTGATAAATTTAATTACTCTTATCTCTATTGAACACCGGTATTTAATTTCATTGACACCTTAGAAAAAGGTTACTATAAAGAATTCACAATTAAAAACCACGGCTTTAAAAATGAAAGCTATTTTTATCATAAGACTTCTAGTAGTGAAGATGAAATTAATAAGAATATTTTAAAAATTAAAGCTTTTAATAAAACCTTAATCGCAGGTAATAACTATTTGCAATTACTACACGGTGAAACCGAAATCTGAAAATATGATACCAAAAGTACTAACGATTATTACCTAATTAAGTATCTTTTTGGTACCTTAAATTACCTCAATGTTAGATTTAGTTTTTTGCGCTATGACCCCGATTTAAAAAATGATATTTACTTATATTTTAAAAATAACATTCCTAGTATTAACGACAGCGATTACAAAAATGTTTTTGATGAAATCTATGAAATTCTCGGCAATTTCTTTGCTAGTTCATTTTATGCGACTTTTGATATGGACGAAAAAACTCATACTGAAATTGATTTTAAGGGTATAGAAAACTATAAGAAGGATTACTTTATTCAAATCGGTTTCTTTTATCGTTCATTAATTACCTTTTATCCCAAAAAATACTTAGTAAATATTATAGGAAACTCAGAATTATTACTAAGAAGTTATTTTTTTACTTTTGATAAAAAAACGCACCAAGATAATTACAATGCTATTAACAACACCAATAGTATTTATCAAATTGATTTTAATGTCCTTAAATCTTATGATAATAAACTGATTACCTTGCCAACCAACAAAACCGCTAACAGTATTAATTATCTCAATACCGATATTGATATTCGTTATGGTATTAATATTTTTACCTTAACTTTTCCGCTTTATCACAAAGGTAATATCTCTAACTACAATTTTAAAATTTATGACTTTAATGTCTTAAATTCAACAGCCTTTATCCCTGATGGTTTAAATAACAGTGAATGAGACGATTTAATTCCGCCGGCAAATTGCAAATATTCCGGACGATGAATACCAACTTTTAATGATATTGGTTGTACCATTCAGAATGCTAGTATCAAAATGATTAACTGAATTCTTACTGTTTCACAAATCATTACCATTTTACGACCATTAGCAATTATTGCAAAAGCAACAGTTAACTTTTCAACTGCCATTTTTCCGATCTTTAAAACCGTGCCAGCTTTTTACTATACCTTTCAATTTTTAATTGGTTTTGCCATCTTTCTAATGATATTAAGAATTTTTGTATAATTATATATATATATATTGAAAAAACAAAATAAAGGAGTTAAATTTATGAAAATTTTAAATATAATAGCTCTTTGGGGGCTGACAACATTGCCAATAGTTGGGTGTTCTAAAAAAGAAAATAAAACAACATTGCCAATTGAGAATGAATCATACGAATTAAACTTAAAAAAATCAAAATTAACACTTAAATCATCAAAAGATGACAACAGCAAGTGAAATCAAAAATGAGAAATAAAATTTAATGCAGAAAATGAATTTATGCCCAAAAACTTGCCTCCACGAATGAAACTTAATGATTGAGAATTTTATGTTGACAAAAATGACAAGATTACATTGCCAATATTAAAATCATTAGAATATGATTTAAATTGAGAAAAAAACAGTGAACCAAGATATTGAGAAAATAAAGATTTTTTATCGTATCAAAATAAAAAATTAAAAAACATAAAAATGAAAGTACAAGAATGAAACAAAAATGAAAGATATGCCAAATGAAAAATATTAGAATTTAAAACTGAATTTAAAAATAATTAAACTGGTAAAATTTACTATTCAGGAAGCGTGGTTTTTTTCTAGGGGCTGCACAATTATATGTGTCTCTAAGTAATTAACTTAAATTCACTCTGTCTTCAAATTTTATCATTAAATGTGAAATTGCACTACCCCAATTTTGAATTGGCATTGTTCATTTTTTAGTCATATTTTGAAATGCTAAATAGCATATTTTAAAAACTATAACTGCCCAAAGAAAGATGACTTTTTACGATAACAAACACTTTTGGATAACTAAACAACTTTTTCATTTTTTATATTTTGACAAAATAAAAATCAGTAATTTTAATTAATTACTAGTTTGAATATTTTTTATTTTTACAAGAAATTTAAACTTGTTGTGCTTGTTTCAATTAAAGTTATTGTTCTAAAGTAGTAACTGTATTTGTTCTTACTGGCCCTTCTCTTTCTGATGAAAAAAATGCTTCCCCATTAAAAGTTATGTTATCATTGTTTTTATCTATAGTAATTTCATCTGGCAATAAGCTAGCTATATTTTTGTAATATTTGCATCGCTTCTTTAATTGATAATGTAACTATTTGTTCTTTATTTTTATCATCAATTATTTTGGCAGTAATATTTCCTGTAATTTTTTGTTTTAAATTTAATATAAATTTAGATGTAATTATTCTTACTGGATAAGTAATTTTTAATTTTTCATTGGGATTAAGTTCAAATTTATCAGCGGGTTCCTTAAAAATACTTAAAATCATTTCTTGTTCTTGTTTATTTGTGTTTGATAAATCAAATTCATTTGATAATACATTAATGATTTCAGAATTTTTATTATTTATATTTGTAAAATCTGTTAATTTCATTTCATCATCAGAATTTATGTTTCAACCATTTAATTTATTTTCTTGTTTTGTTTTAGTTAATCCTGTTGTAATTTGAAATACTAATTTTGATTTTGAATTATATATTCACAAGCGGGTACATTAAATGATCTTGTATTTGGAGTTTTATTGATAATTTCTCTATCAGAACATACATTTTTAGGAACATTAGATCATAAAAATGAATTTTCTTGTTTTGTTATTTCAGTATTTAAAAAATTTAAATTATTAGTATCAATATAATTTATTTCCTTAAATTTTAAATTTGGATTTTCATCTTGAAATTTAAAAAATAATGCTTTTTTAATTAATTCATTTAAATTAATAATTTTATTTTGTTGATTATCAATCGAATAATTTATTTTTATATTATTATCATTATTTAAATTATCTTTTATTTTTACTATCGCTGAATTGTTTGTTTTACTAATAATTTCTAATTGTGAAATATCTAAATCAGGATTTAAATAATTTAGTTCATTTAAAATTGCATTATCAGAGTTATTATTAATTTGTTCTAAATTTGCATTTAAATAATATTCACTATATTCATAAACATTATTATTACCTGAACCAAAATATATTTTATTATTTAATTCAGATAAGTAATTTATTGTTGAATCTGTTCTAATAACGATTTTTTGTTGCTTTGTTATTGGATTGTATTCATAAACATTATGATCAACAGAACCAAAATATACTTTATTATTTAATACTACTCCAGAAAATTGAACAGAGTCTTGTGCTTTAATAACAATTTTTTGTTGTCCTGTGGGCGGGGTCATACTCATAAACATTATGATCTTCTGAGCCAAAATATACTTTATTATTTAATACAGCACCAGAAGATCAAATTCCTCCATTTGTTGTAATAATAATTTTTTGTTGTCCTGTGGCGAGGTCATACTCATAAACATTATGATCTGGATCTGCTGAACCAAAATATATTTTATTATTTAATAATATTCCAGAAGAAAAAATGAATGATTTTGTTTTAATAGCAATTTTTGTTCTATTTATTTTATTATTTTCATTATTGCTTCGTTTTTGTCTTTTATAATTTATGTTTTCTAATTTAGTTTGTTGTTCTTGTGTTTGGACAGGTGCATTACAAACAATTCCTGCTATTCCACTACTTGCTATTGTTATTGTTCCTAAAATTTCTAGTAATTTTTTCATTTATTAAATCCTGTTTGTGAATTTTTGCTAATTTAATAAATTTTTGTAGTAATTATAGCCTCCACTTAAAATTATAAATTTTAAATTAATACGAATTTAATTATAAACCATAAAATAAAATTTTTATCATTTTTTAGGATATTAAACACTAATTCTAGAAAAAATTATCATTAAAACAAAAAAATAATCAAACTAAATTAAACTTTATTAAAATTAATACCAAGAAAGGCAATTTTTTATGTTAGAAATTAAAAATAATTTAAAAACCATAGAAAACAAGTATTGATTCAGTTTATTTACAACCCATAAAAATATGTATACCAATAAATGTGAACAATTAGCCAATGAATATGAAAAATTAGATGAATGCTTATATAAATATCATTATCGCTTAAAACAAGGTTATAAAGTAGTTCATTTTGCATCAAGAACAATTATTACAATTTTTGGTGAAGTTGTTTTTAAACGACGCCGATATAAATATTGAAATCAAAAATCAGGTAAATTTGAATATGTATGTTTGTTAGATAAAGAAATTGGTTTATTGCCCAAACAACGCATTTATTTTGATGTTCAATTTAAAGTTTTAAGTCTTTTGGGCGATGGTAAACGATATCGCGATGTTTTAGATGCTTTAAATCATTGTTATATTTCAAAAGCTAGTATTTCAAGTATTTTAAATAAATACGATATTGCTGAATATTTTCAACTAGCAGAAAAAGAAACTAAAACTAGAATTGATGTCAAAAATAAGGATTTATATATTCAGCTAGATGAAACATTTTTAGCGACATTAGATCAGAAAGTTATAAACAAAAAACCAAAGAATTCGTTTAGTTACTTTTCATACCGGACATAAAGAAAAAAATTACAAAAACGCTCGTAGAGAATTAGAAAATAAACGAGGTCATTTTCTAATGTTAAAAGTTGGTAAACGAATAAATACGATGGATTATCGTGATTTATTAATTAAAGAATTGCAAAAACATTATGTTAATATTAATTATGATAAAATAATTGTTTGTGGTGATGGTGATGCTTGAATTAGAGAAATTGCCAATAGTTTCGGTAATGTTAGATATATTTTAGATGGTTATCACGCTATTAAAAAATTAAAACAAACTGCATTTAATATTATTTTTGAAAATCGTAAAGTAAGGTCGCGTTTAGTTTTCTTAGGTATTTTTTAAAAAAGAAAAAATAATCATTTACTATAAATTATTTCAATATGCAAATTAAATATATATTTCTTATGTATGATTTTTGTTGTAAAAACTTATTTTAATGTTGTTTTTATAAGCGTTTTTTTAGTTTTTATAACATTTTATTAAGATTATGTTTGTTGATATTAAATATTTTGTTTTATTACTTATTTTTTAAATAAAATGACAATTAAATTGTGATTATTTTTATTTCAAAATTATTTAAACCTTTTCCCGCCTGCCCCCTAACAAAACTTTATACATCCTTTTTAATGATATAAATACTTATCTATAAAATTGATAAAATATGCCAAGTTTGGCATATTTTATCTTTCTCTATTTGCTTCTTTTAATTTTAGTTCAATTTCTAAAATTTTTTGTTTTAGTTTTAAGTTTTCATTTTCAAGTGATAAATCATGTTGCATTTGTTGTTGTTTTTGCGTTTCTTTTGCTTTCGACGATTCCAATTCTGCTTTTAATTTAACAATTTCTGCTCGTTGTGCAGGAATTTTTTTAGTATATGATTTAAATAAATATTTTGTATCTCTACTCATTTTTTCTCTTGATTTAATTTCATTTAATGTATTTTCTCATATTCTTCCAATTCTTTTTCTCTGATTTGAATGCGATATTCAAGAAAAGGAATTGCTCCGCTTTTGTAGGCGTCGTATCATTCTTATGCTTGATCTCGTTTTGGTTGCTTTATGTTTTTATTTTTTTGATGTAAATTACTAATACC
Source organism: Spiroplasma endosymbiont of Agriotes lineatus (assembly GCF_964019485.1). Classification (GTDB taxonomy): domain Bacteria; phylum Bacillota_I; class Bacilli_A; order Mycoplasmatales; family Nriv7; genus Nriv7. Next base: position 431,188 of record NZ_OZ026448.1, on the reverse strand, counting down.
ATCAACTTGTTTTAAAAATGGGTATTTAGCGGTTGTTGGGACATTTCGTTCAAACTTTTCTAACACACCACCCACATGACATTATTTTTGTCATCGTCATTTTAATCTGTCAATATATAAAGCATTGTCATTAGAACCCAGAACCTGCGCCAAGAGCATGAATAATTGCAGCATGAATTTCCCTTAACTGTTCTTTGTTTTTCATTTTGGCAACGCATTCTTAGTTGACTTCGCCACCCAATAATCGTCATAATCCCATGATTTATCACACTCCTTTTAACTAAATTATACCGTATTTCTTGTTTTTGTCAGTTATTTTTTACTTACCACTTTTCTTTTCTGCTTTTTTTCCGATTTTTCAGTTCATTTTTTGTTTCTATCAGCAGATTTATCCTTATGCCTTTTAAGCATATCATTAATCTTTGTTTGTTTTTCATTTAGATTTTTTAATGAAAACTTGTTGTTATGCTTAATTTCACTTTTTGTTGTTTGTTTAAGATATGAAAAACTATTCTTGCTAGCAAATTTATTTTCAACTCTTCCTGGTTTTTTATTTAAAGACTCAGTTTTTCAATCACTTAAATCTTTTGTATTCCTTTTGTTTTCTTGATTTCCTTTGCTTGCTAGTTGTGGGTTAAATCTTTTACCAATTGCCACAAATGGTGTGGCAAAACCAATTCCAACTTGTTTTTAAGAATCCTTTGAATCCACCACCGCGAGCCCCCGTCGGTTTACTTGTTGCTAGGGTTGCAACACCAAGTCAAAATCCTGCTAAACCAGTAATAATGCCGGCACGCGAACTCATTCCCTCGGTGGCGTGTCAGAAATGGCGAAAGTCAAGGGGTCTTTCTTGGTGAGATTGATTGCTCGATGTTTCACCATCACCATCACATGCCATCATGCCCATCGCGTTCATGATTTTTTCACCCACGCCAGAACCACCCATTGCCATTGCTCGTTTGGCTCTTTTGCTTTTGGCAAATCCGAATGCTTTTCCGGCCATTTTAGCAGCACCAAGTGCCATCCTCATTCCGCCGCCGGCCACAGTTGATCGCATTGAACTCATTCCTTCGCGAATTCCAATTCCGGCTGTTTAACCCAATTAAGTTGGCAACAACATCGGAAAATGCCGGCACCGCCAAGCCACCACACCACCACCACACATAAACAAAATAATAAACAATGATTTTCCAATTCCCTCAATGCCTAATCCTGCTAAATTAGTGCTTAAAATTGTTTGAATTTTTGTCATAAATATAAAGTATCCTGTTAAAGTGGCGGTAGATACTAGAAATTTCGCAATTACCATATCTTTTCAAATAAATGCTCCTTTACCATTATCAATTGTCATGACGACCATTACTCATGGTGAAATAATAAATAAGAAAAACAATTCAATTATTTTTTGCACCAAAGCAATTACAATCATAAACATTGCAAATAACATAAATCATACCCCAAAAACTTCGGCAATCATATTAAAATCACCAATATTATCAGGATACGAATAATTGCTTGGTATATTATCGCCACTACCATCTCAATTGGTGTTTCCAATATTGTATACGGTAATTTGCAATATTTCCGTTTTTACCTCCAAATCCTGCTGTAATCATTTTGGCAATGTTGGCGATTGCAAAATTAGCCAAAAAGAAAAAGATTGGAATTAAAAAGATAAAAATAAACGCTTTACTACCGTTTTGCAAGACAACAATAAATTTTGTTTTTGTTTCGGTGGCATCCTGATCCTGAAACAAAATTTTAGTCATGGTAAACCTATCTAACAAAATTTTATGTGTTCTTTTAGTTGTTGAAAAGTTCAATAAATATGATATTATTATTGTTGTGATATTGATTTTATAAAGGAGAACTAAAATGTCAAGAAAATGTGAAGTAACTGGTAAAAGCGTTTTGTCTGGTAATAAGCTTTCTCATGCCATGAATGCATCAAGAAGAAAATGAAATGTTAATTTGCAAACTGTAAAAGTGGAGATTGATGGCCAAGTAAAAAAAGTTAAAATGTCAACTCGTGCTTTAAGAACATTAAAACGCAAAGGAGTTTAATACTACATAAAAAAATGACTAATATTATTTAGTCATTTTTTCATTTTCTTTACTAATTGTTAAAATACCACAACCTTGTTTAATATTAATTTCCCCTCTAAGAGCTTCTAATTCATTACTAATAAAATAATTGTCATATGATTTTAATTCATAATTTTTATTTAAAGGATATTTAAAACCTTTTAAATTTAATTTAGTATGCATTAACGGTAAAAAAACAAAATAACGATATTCAAGATATTCATTTTTTAAAAAAATGTGATGGTATTAATAAATCTTAAAATATTAGTTTCATTATATATTTCTAAATTATAATCATGATACTTAATTAATAAGTTAATCAAACCATAAATCATTCCTCAACAATGACCACTAACTATTAGTTTAATACTAGTGGCCTGCATTGCAATCGCTTTTTTAATGGCATATTCATTATCCAAAATATCTTTCTTTATCTTGTGGTAATATTTCAATATTTTTAACATGCTTTTTTATTATTTCTAACTGTTCCTTACTAGTTTGATCAAAATCAGCACAAGCTAAAACAATCGGATAATTTTCATTAATTAGTTTTATCGCTCCTTGTTCAACAGCAATAAATTGACAATCTTTTCACTTTGATAAATCAATATTAATATTTTGACAAACAATAACAAAACAATTTTGCTTAATCATTTTTTAATTCCTTAACTGCCTGTTTTATATGTGAATGTTGCATTAAATAACTACCAACAACAACAATATCAGCCCCTTGCTTTTGACATAACTTAGCAATATCATTATTAATACCACCATCAACTTGAATTAAACAATGATAGTTATTAATAACAATTTTCGTTTTTAAATTTTTAATCTTATCTAATGATGAAATTATAAATTTTTGTCCCCCTTTACCGGGGGCCACACTCATTAAAAGAACGGCATCTAATTGTTCTAAATATGGCTCTAATACTTCAATTGATGTTGTCGGATTTAAAGCTAAAACTTTTTTAATTTTATTATCTTCGCAAAAACTAATAAATTCTTTTATTTGCTCTGATGTTAATGCCTCATAATGCATCGTAATGCTATTAGCTTTAGCTTCAATATATGGCATTAAATACGTTGCCATATTACAATTAACTTTTACCATCAAATGACAATCAATAAAAATATCAAGATATTTAGTAATATCTTGCAATATTTTAGCTCCAAAACTTAAATTATTAACAAAATTACCATCCATAACATCATAATGAATTCAATCAATATTTGCTTTTTGCAACTGTTGTAATTGCTCTTTTAAACACAAATAATTAGCATCTAAAATACTAGCAGCAATAATAAGTTTTTTCATTATTTAATACCTTCCTTTTTCTTGTAATTATTGTTGTTCTAAAACTTTAATATAATCATCATAAATAAATTGAGGAATATCCTTTACTAATTAATGCTTCTTTAACCCCGCATTTTGGTTCTTTTCAATATCGGCATTGCCGATATTGGCAATTAACAAGATATTTTTTAAAGAACCGGAATGAACTCGCTATTTCTAATAATGAAATATCATTCAACGAAAATGATGAAAATCCTGGTGAATCAATAATTCTAATATTATTTGCCATAATTATTAATTCATTATGTATTGTCGTGTATTTACCAAGATTTAAAGCCTTAGATATTATATTTCTTGCGTTCTAATTTTAAGTTGTCGATCTAACATATTTAAAATTGAAGACTTATCAGTCCCGGTTTGGCCACTTAAAATTGAAATCTTATCAGTTGTAACTTCCTTTGATTTTTATCATTGATTATTTGTATTAGACTTGATACATAATCTTTAATTTTATCTACTATTTTGATAATATTATTTCCTAGGTGAAGTACAAATGTTAGATAAATACAAAGACGAAAATGAATTTTATAGTCTAATAGGCATAAAATGGTATGGTTATATACCAAGTCTATTATTAATTGATAAAATTAGACATTCATAACCTAATTTTTTATAACTAGAAATATAATCATAAATCTTATCATCAGATAATAACAAGTCGGGGGGCTTTGGGCCTGTCCAAAATTCTGTGTCTTGATAATTCATTCTGAATTATACTTAAACGAAGGATAACAGAAAATGACAAAAAAAATAAAAAAAGAGCCTGATGCAATTGATAAAGTTGTGGATTATTTTTTAGAAAATATTGATAATCCACAAGATTTATTTAAAGGCAATACTATTTTTCAGGAATTTACCAAAAAATTAAATGAACGAATGTTAAATGCAGAAATTAAAGATCATCTTGAAACTGATGAGAATCATAATAAAAGAAATGGCAACACACAAAAAACCATTATTACTAAAAATGGTTCAATCGTAATTGATGTACCAAGAGATCGAAATAGTACTTTTGAACCAGTAATTATTCCAAAAAGACAAAGAAAATTTGATAACTTTGATCAAAAAGTAATTTCTTTATATGCAAGAGGAATGACAATTTCTGATATCAAAGCACAATTGCAAGAATTCTATCACGGAGCAGAAATTTCAGAAAGTTTAATTAGTCAAATAACTGATGATGTTATTGAAGAAGTTAAAATGTGACAAACTAAACCTTTAGAGAAGATTTATCCGATTGTTTATTTTGATTGTATTGTTGTTAAAGTAAAGCAAGATAAACGAATAATAAATAAAGCAGTTTATCTTGCCTTAGGAATTAATTTAGATGGTTTAAAAGATATTTTAGGAATGTGAATTAGCGAGAATGAGGGGAGCCAAATTTTGACTGAATATAAAAAACTTTTACGGAAATGAAAAATCGTGACTTACAAGATATTCTTGTTGCTTGTAATGATAATTTAACTGGGATGTCCTGATGCAATAGAAGCTGTGTTCCCAAAAACACAGCACCAATTATGCATTGTTCATCAAATTCGTAATAGTTTAAAATTTGTTCCTTACAAAGATCACAAATTTGTAGCTAATGATTTAAAATCAATTTATACAGCAATTAATGAAGGCCTTACTTGCTCTTTAGACAATTTTGCTGAAAAGTGAGATAAAAAATACCCCCAAATTACTAAATCATGAAAAAATAACTGAAATAATTTAATAATTTTTCTTGAATATCCTCAAGAATTTAGAAGAATTATTTATACAACTAATAGAATAAAGTCTGTTAATAGTCAATTAAGAAAAGTCGTTAAAAATAAAAAGATTTTTCCTAATGATTTATCAGTTTTTAAAATATTTTATTTAGTATTTCAAAATATGACTAAAAAATGAACAATGCCAATTCAAAATTGGGGTAGTGCAATTTCACATTTAATGATAAAATTTGAGGACAGAGTGAATTTAAGTTAATTACTTACTTAGAGACACAGTTAATTGTACAAACCCCCGGCTCTTTAGTAAAGGGTCGCGTTTAGTTTTCTTAGGTATTGCTTTGAAGAAGTAAAATAATCAGCTAATTATATTATTTTATTACTAAACTAACCCCGCCTTTCTTGTTATTGTCATTCTTATCCACCATTATTTTATCATATTATTGAATTTTTACACAATAAAAAATTATTAATTTTATTAAATTTTAACTAATATTTTTACTTACTTAAATGTAATATATTTATTTGTATATACAATGTTGCCTTTGCTGATTCAACTATCATCATTTTTCTTATTATATTTATTTCATAATGAAGTTTTATATATTTATTTTCTGATTTCTATTTCTGAATTAATATTTTCATTAATATAATGCAATACATTTAATTTGTTTGGGTCGCGTTTAGTTTTCTTAGGTATTTTTTAAAAAAGAAAAAATAATCATTTACTATAAATTATTTCAATATTCAAATTAAGTATATATTTCTTATGTATGATTTTTGTTGTAAAAACTTATTTTAATGTTGTTTTTATAAGCGCTTTCCTTGATTTTTATAACCTTTTATTAAGATTATGTTTGTTGATATTAAAGATTTTTTTTATTATTTATTTTCCAAATAAAATGATAATTAAATTGTCGTTGCTTGTCATTAAAAATTATTTAAGTCTCTTCTTTTCCTACCTAACAAAACTTTATGCGTCCATTTTTTTAAATTTGCCATTCTTAAATGTAATAGGTTATTTAAATTCTTATGATTATATATTTTTGCTCCATATCCTAATTGTTGTTTTACTAAATGAGATACATCATTTTCAATGCCACAACCGATATTTCATTCTAAATTTTGATGATGAATACCTTGCTTATTATTACTGAAATAATTACTCGCCTTTCTTAAAATTGTTTTAATATCTTTATTTAATTCATTTTTAACAACATTACGAATATTTTTGATTAATTCTTGATGATTTCCATCTTTATATAATTTAATTTAAATATTTAATGTTACTTTGCGATTTTCAAAAATAATATTAAATGCGGTTTGTTTTAATTTTTTAATAGCGCGATAACCATCTAAAATATATCTAACATTACCAAAACTATTGGCAATTTCTCTAATTCAAGTAGCACCATCACCACAAACAATTATTTTGTCATAATTAATATTCACATAGTGTTTTTATAATTCTTTAATTAATAAATTACGATAATCCATCGTATTTATTCGTTTACCAACTTTTAACATTAGAAAATGACCTCGTTTGTTTTCTAATTCTCTGCGAGCATTTTTGTAATTTTTTTCTTTATGTCCGGTATGAAAAGTAACTAAACGAATTCTCTGGTTTTGTTTAACTTTCTGATCTAATGTCGCTAAAAATGTCTCATCTAGTTGAATGTATAAATCCTTATTTTTGACATCAATTCTAGTTTTAGTTTCTTTTTCTGCTAGTTGGAAATATTCAGCAATATCATATTTATTTAAAATAATTGAAATACTAGCTTTTGAAATATAACAATGATTTAGAGCATCTAAAACATCGCGATCGCGTTTACCATCACCCAAAAGACTTAAAACTTTAAATTGGACATCAAAATAAATGCGTTGTTTGGACAATAAACCAATTTCTTTATCTAGTAAACATACATATTCAAATTTACCTGATTTTTGATTTCAATATTTATAGCGGCGTTGTTTAAAAACAACTTCACCAAAAATTGTAATAATTGTTCTTGATGCAAAATGAACTACTTTATAACCTTGTTTTAAGCGATAATGATATTTATATAAGTATTCATCTAATTTTTCATATTCATTAGCTAATTGTTCGCATTTGTTAGTGTACATATTTTTATGGGTTGTAAATAAACTAAATCAATGCTTATTTTCTAAGGTTTTTACATTATTATTAATTTCTAACATAAAAAAACCGCCTTTCTTGGTAGAGTAATTTTAACAAAGTTAAATTTCGTTAATTTATTTTTCTTTTTTAAAGATAAATGTTTTTCTAGAATTAGTATTCAATATTTTTAAAAAATAATAGAAATTATTATTTGATAGTTTATAATTAATTTGTATTAATTAGACTGTATAAATTTGAAAAAGGATGTTGATTGTTCAGTAAATTTTATTAATTAGTAAAATTCACGAAAAGGATTTTATTAATATGAAAAAATTACTTAGTTTATTAAGTACAATAACAATAGCAAGTGGTGGAATGGTCGGAATTGTTGCCAATAGTCCTTATGAAAAACAAAAACAACAAACTAAATTAGAAAACATAAATTATAAAAGACAAAAACGAAGCAATAATGAAAATAATAAAATAAATAGAACAAAAATTGTTATTAAAACAAAAGGAACAATTATATCTTCTGGAATAGTATTAAATAATAAAGTATATTTCGGTTCGAAAGATCATAATGTGTATAGAATATGATCCGGCCACAGGACAACAAAAAATTGTAATTAAAACATAAGGGAAAGTTTTAACTTCTGGGGTAGTTTTCAATAATAAATTATGTTTTGGTTCACAAGATCATAATGTTTATGAATATAGTTATAAATACTTAAATTTAAATTTAGGATAAATTAATGATAATTCTGATAATACAATTTTAAATGAGTTAAATTATTTAAATCCTGATTTAGATATATCACAATTAGAAATTATTAATAAAACAAACAATTCAGCGATAGTAAAAATAAAAGATAATTTAAATAATGATAATAATACAAAAATAAATTATTCGATTGATAATCAACAAAGTAAAATTATTAATTTAAATGAATTAATTAAAAAAGCATCATTTTTTAAATTTCGAGATGAAAATCCTAATTTAAAGTTTAAAGAAATAAAAGATATTAATATTGATAACTTAATGTTTTCTGAGATTGAAGTAACCGGTGCTTCAGATTCGTTAAAATCATTTGACGAAAAAAAGTGTTTGTTTTGAACCAATTAATTTTCCTAATATCTCTTCAAATATACAAAAAATTAAAATACCATCATGTAGTTATGAAACCAAGGCAAAATATTTATTTCAAATTACAACAGGATTAAAGATAAATGACTCAAAAAATATAACTCATCATTTATTTTTCTTAAAAATTAATTTTTTAATAATTTGATGATTATTTTTGCATTGCAAAGTTAAAAATCAAAGTTTAACATTTATTTTTTGTTTATTAATAAATTCTAACCTTGCTAAACAATGCCGAGCATATTTTTTATAATATCAACCACCTTTTCTGTTTTTGGTTAATTTTGTAAAACAATCATTGATATAACACTGAAATTTGTTAATTAGTGTTGATTTATTTTGTACTTTAATTTTTAACTCTTTTTGACAGAGTTCTTTTAAAGACGCCCACAAACCCCACTTATAAAAAAATAGTAAGATTTCTAATTTTTTTTATTGCGGAACATTTACCATTTAATCATTGCAGTTTAAAGATTTATCCCCAAACCACAATAACTCTTTTATATTGCCTAAATAAAAGAATTGTTTTCATTATTTCGTAGCAGCGGTATGGCCCCCCTATATTGTTTATCCTCGCTTGCTTGGTTTAACAATATTCCGCAAGTAGGAGAGTTTTATTTAGTTGGTTTTGCTGTTATTTTCTTAAACTAAGCAAGGTTAAAGACAATTTTAACCTAATTAAAAAAAATAGAATTTTATTTCTATCTTTTTCTTAGTTTTTGGAAAATTACCCACCAACCGAATATTTTATACGCTCTATTTATTTTCCAAATAAAATGGTAATTAAATTTTTGTTGCTTTTCATTAAAAATTATTTAAACATTTTCCTACCTAACAAAAATTTATGCGTCCAGGGCTAGGGGTTAGTTTAGTAACTAAATAATATAATTAGCTGATTGTTTTGCTTATTCAAAGCAATACCTAAGAAAAATAAACGCGACCAACTAAAACTACTGCCAAGTTGTGAGCCTCAACCCATATTATAAGTACTTATTAAGTAAAAAACTACTAAAATTAGGCTGTTTTAAAGAACTAACAATAATAACTTGATCAATAGTTGCTTACTCTACTGGTGGCATTAATTGATTTTTTCGTGATTGAATTTCAATAATTGTTGCTTGTTTTTCGTGTTCATTGATAACTTCAATAGTTACAAAATCACCAACAAGAATTCCTTGATTAGATAATCTTAAAATGTCTCTTGCCTGAAAATAATAAATTTCATTATTGATAATGACATCACAAAATTAACTAATGATACGAGTTGATAAACCAGTCATATACTATAAAATATCAATAATAAGAAAACAAGAAAAACAAAACTAGTAATAATAACAATCATCATTAGAAACTTAAGAGTTAAAAAATATGACATTAATTGCTCACGATTTTTAATAAATATCTTTTGCTTTCGGTTGTTATCGCGTGTTAAAACAATGCAATTTTTCAATTTTAAAGGTTTTATCTTAGCATTACTAATATCTTGTAATGCTTTAATATCTTGACTTAACGCTTAATACTCTGATATTTTTCTTCGCAATTTTTAGTCGTTGATTTAACAATAATGTTTTCCGGTGCTTGTGGAATATTTGGATTAATCTCTCTTGCGCTTGGCAACGGTTCTCTAGCTTGTTTCACCGCTACTAATGTTAGATTTTGACCATTAAAATGACAAGAATCAGTTAACAATTCAAATAAAACAATTCCTAATGAATAAATATCACTACGATGATCAATTTGTAATGACTGAACAGTTTATGGCGATATATATTTTGCTGTTCCCACAATTTTACTTGTTGTTGTCTTATCATCATCAGTAATAATTGCAATCCCAAAATCAGATACTTTAATCTTGCCATCAAAAGATATTAAAATATTTTCTGGTTTTAAATCACGATGAACAATATTTTCTTGACGAGCAACACCAACACCAACACCATCTAAAATGCTTTGAAAAACCTGTAAACATTCTTTAATTGATAATGGTCCTGTTCTTAATAATTGATCTTTTAATGTATAACCTTCAACTAATTCTAAAACAATACATCAGCGGTTATCTTGTTCAAAAACACCATAAAATTCAACAACATTATCGTGGCGAATTCTCGTTGTTGCTTTCACTTCTTTATAAAATTTCTTTAAAACTTGTGAATTATTAGCTGCTTGTTGATTTAAAATTTTAATCGCTACAATTTGATTTAAAAAACTATCATTAGCCCTATAAACATTTGCCATCCCGCCACTAGCAATCTTATTAATTATTTGATATCGTTGTTGTAAAACAATGCCCTTTTCTATTTGCATCCGCCATAACTCCTTATTTAATTTCAACAATGAGAATTGTTAAATTATCAGTTGAAAAATTATTTAATGCTAAATTAACTAGACTCTTAGTTTTTTGTGACAATTTATTATTGCTCTGTAAAATACCAATCATTTAATATTCTTCCAAATAATCATGCAATCCGTCAGTAGTTAACATAAAAGTTATACCTTTAATATTACTAACTAAGAAAATATCAATTTGCAATTTTTTATTTGGTCCTAAAGCACTAGTTAATGCCTTTCACAATGTTTTTTCAATATTAGCATTAGTTTTATTATTGTGTAACATATTAAGAACATTATGATCAGTTGTTAATTGCTGAAAATTTTGTTGATAATACTCATAAATCCGCGAGTCATTAATATTCAATAAATAAGCTTTGTTATTAGTTATTAATATTAAAGAAACAGTAGTTCCCATATCAGTTAACTGCGGATATTCCTTAACATAATTAACCATTGATTCTTGCACAAACATTGTCGCCCGCCGAAGTCATTTATTAATTTCATAATCACCAAAATTACTAAAGTTATTTTTAACAAATAAACTAATATATAAATTAACAGACATTCAACTTGCAGTTTCACCGCCATTATGCCCTCCTAAACCATCACAAACAATACCAAAATATTGCCCATATTCATTTTTTACAAATTTAACTGCATCTTGATTATTAACACGAAAATGACCAATATCACTATTAAAACGGAAACTAACTTTTATATTAAGTCATCCTTTATTTTTCTAATAGTATAATTATATCGTAAATTAGTAAAAAAAAATCTAAGGAAGGATTTTTCCTTAGATTTTTAATTTTTATTAGCATTAATTTCATTCATAATAATAGTTTTAATTTCTGAAACAGTTTGTTCTAAATTATCATTAACAATAACATATTTATATTTATTAGTAATATTCATTTCCCTTTTAGCTTTTAATAATCGTTTTTGAACAATATCTTCTGACTCACTTCGGCGCGCAATAATTCTTCTAGTTAATTCTTCAAAACTAGGGGGTAAAATAAAAAACGATATCGCATCTGGTCTTTTTTCTAATACTTGTAAAGCCCCTTGAACTTCAATTTCCAAAACAACATTTTTACCTTGTAATAATAATTTATCAACATATTTTCCTGGTGTACCATAATAATTATCAACAAATTTAGCATATTCTAATAACTCATTCTTAGCAATTTTTTCTTGAAAAACATTTTCATTAACAAAAAAATAATCTTTTTCATTTAATTCATTACTTCTTGGTTTTCTTGTTGTCATTGAAATAGAATAAACTAAATTTAAATTTTGGTCTTTAAATAATTCTTCTCTAATTGTTCCTTTACCAACCCCGCTAGGCCCAGAAAGAATAATTAATAATCCCGTTTTTTTATTCATTTTAAAATATTACTTCCGTTCCATAGTTTAGCGATAAAAATATAAAAATATTCTATCATATTTTTTCATTGTTAACAATTCTAAATGCTCATAAGATTGTGTAAAGCGCACACTTATGTTAGTTTTACACAAAATCAATAAATAAATATGAGCTCATTTATTTATTACAAGAAATATAAGGTTAAATTAACACTTATTATTTTTAATTATACCTTATATTTTTTTTCACCAATGAAATCAAACTAAGTTAATTAGTAAACGAAGTTTACTAACAAAAATCGTTAAACATTCAAATCTGCGATATATAAATGTTTAAAAAACTTAGTTAAATAACTTAGTTTATAACAAATAAGAAAGGTAATTTACTATGAAAAACATTGAAAACATTTTCTTAAATACTAAAAAATATCTCTTAAAAGAAACCCGAAATGCAATTTTAATTAAAACACCTAAAATTCCATGATTTAATGAACAAATCGGTATTTGGTTTCCAAAGCGATTTGTTTATAAAGGAAAATACGAAAATTCAATTTGCATTGGAATAATAAAAGATAGTAAATATCAAGTAATTTCGATTAATCAAAAAGAAAAAGAAACCAAATTAATTAAGGGACAAGAATTATTAGGTTTTTTCATTGCCGAAAAAGAAAACAACAAAAAAGATATAAATTATAATTATTTTAAAGGAGTTTAAAAATGAATATTGAGATTGGAATAATATTTATTATCATTTGCATAATGCTATTGGCATATTTTGTTTATAAAATTTATGCCAAAATAAAAATTAGAATTAAATATAAAAATGTCATTAAAAATAATACTGGTAATTTCACAAAAGACGAAAAAGTGTTTATTGCTCGCTTTGAGGAATGAGTTAAAGCTCCTAATTCAAAAGAAAATAATGAGAATAAAAAATAATGTTTTGAGAAATTATTATGGAATTCTTAAAACTGTTTGTTCCGATAGAAAAAATGCCTGCACAAGTTGCTTTTATTGCCGGATTAATTATTATCATTACTTTTCTTTTCGCCTTAATTTCAATTATGTATTTACCAATAAAAATGATTTTTGGGAGATAAAAAATGACAATAAACTTAAAAGAATTTGATTGAGAACAAATTAAACAAACTTTCTGAGATTTATTTATTCAAATTACAACTATTCCAGCTCATATTAGTGGTGGCGAAGAAATTAAATTAATCGAAGCACCACTTTGACTTTTAATAGCAAACATTGCTTTTTGATTTTTAACAGCGATTATGGTGTGATTTATTCTAAATGCTACTTTGAAAAACCATATCAGTATTTAGATAGAGGCAAAATTAATGTCAAGAAGTTACATTGTAATGTATTCCCAAAGAAATTCAAAATTAATTAGAAAAAAATACAATCGTGTTAAGGCTAATTGTGGGTTTAACAAATTTAAGAAAAACTTTGAATATAAATGATGAATGTTTTAAAAAGAAAGGGGGGGTGATTATATGATTGAAACTTTTTTGGCCGATACACCAGCAACAGTAGAAAAAATAACAGCTGGTGACGCGATGACTAAATTGTGAAACGCAATTATAACGGCGTTTACTAAAATGTGAGAAATTATTGCTGTTAATATGCCACAAGTCGGTAACTTCTTTGCTGACTACTGAATATTCATTTTTCCATTTATTTTGGCAATATTCTTTATTTGCTTTAAAATGTTTGAAAAATTACTTGGAGCGGTACGCTAACAAAAAAATAAAGTGAGGCGCAAGATGAAATTTTGCAAATGAATAATAGAAAAAAATAACCATTTTATTGAATTGAATCGCACCTCATTTTTAATTTTATGACATTGCGGAGCAATTTGATATATTTACAACGGTTATTTTAAAAACATTGTAAGCTATTTATTTTTAGCAGATTGTATTTTAATTTTTCTTTTTAAAATCAGTAATTTAACACAAATTAACAAAGTTATTAATTTCTTAAAAAATTCACCATTAAATATTGTGATTGGTTCATTAGGAACTGGAAAAACTGCCTTTCTAGTATACGCATCAAAATTACTAAAAAAGAAAAAATATCATATCGCATCAACCTTTCCATTACTAGAAACCCAAAAATTAATTTTAGGACATATGGGATTGTTAGACTTTGATTATCCGGTATTACCAGACAAAACCTTACTGTTATGAGATGAAACCAATTTATTTTTAGAAGGAACGGATTGGGAAAAAAATAATACCAAAAACGAAGAAACCGGTATTCAAGAATATTTCGCTCTGGCACGCCATTTTGGTCATATTGTTCTCGCTAGTGGTCAAAGAGATAAACATATTTGAGTTAAAGTTCGTGATATTGCCAATAATGTGATTGTGGGCATTCGTAAAAAACCCGTTAATATTTTTCGTCCCTACTTAAAAGTCATTTATGGTACGTTTACGAGCATTGAAGAATATGAACGCTGACGAAACACCTTAATTGATGCTAAAAATAGTAAAAAGGGTCGTCGCATTAAATATCGCGATATTCCTGAACTTGATATTTATTTTTTTAAACTAAAAATTCCTTTACCGATATTAAACACTTACAATTCTTTTTACCTAGCGTTTTTAAGAGATTACTTAAATGCAAAAGTAAATCCTGACTATGAAGATAAATACTATAATAATGACACGGCAATTGATTTAGAAGACTTGACTTAGAATACTTAAAAATGAATAAATTTAGCAAATTTTTAAGAAAAATGAAAGAAAAGGAACAATAAAAAATAGAAAATCTCGCAAAAATGGCCGACTTTCTCGCCCAAATGCTTTATAAAGTTTTTGATTTAATTTGAAGTCTTGAAGTACCAGGAACGAAAATTCAATTAATATTTCTTTTATTCTTAACACTGGCTGTAGAATTTCTTATGGCAATTATTCTTGGATTTGGTAGTCAACAAGTTAATTTGAAAAAACAACGCCAATACGGGGTTAAAAATAAAGGTCGATTAAGTGCGTGATGAAAAGCTAAAAACAAATAAAACCAATAAAAACAAAACAAGGTAACTAACAATGTTTAAACTAATTATTATTTTTATCTTAATAACTGTTCTTGAACTATTAGCTGGTAGTCATTTTGACACTTTAACAAACTATATTAGCGAAAGGCTTGCCAATTTCCAAAAGTTTATTACTAGCAATTTAACAATTTTAGAATTATTTAAACCAATGGCACGAACATTTTCGCAACATCCAATCGTTTATCATTCTTGGTGTTACTTGTGTACTTGTTGCTTTATTTATTGTGATTAAAGGACGATAAAAAATATGAAGGGAGAATTAAAATGAAAAAAATTTTAGGAAAATTATTTAAAAAAGACAATTCAAAAGAAAAAACGCCTTTAAAATTAAGAATTAAAAATTCTTTTAAAAAACAGTGGTTAAAAATAATATTAAGTATCATTTTCATCTTTATAAGTTTATTAATTTGTGCACTTACAGTAATCGATACTAAATGAATAACCGGAACAAGAAAAGAATTTAATGATTTTATGAATGAAGAGATGGTTAAAATCTTTGGTAAATTCAATAGTGGTATTATGCTAGCAGGAATATTTGTTTTTTGATGAGGCGGAGCAATATATTTTGCAATTAAATTTGAAAAACTAATCCGCTTGATTATTCAAAAAATTAAAGTAAAAAGAGCCTTGAAAAATGAAACTAAACAAACTCATTAATTTTTTAAAAAGATATTAGAGCAATTGATAAGTTAATGATTATAGGTTATTCCTTAATATGAGTAACCATAACAGAAATAGTAAACTGTTTAATTCGTTTTATATTAAAAAATCAAAACCAAAAGAACAACGAAAAATAAAATATTTTAAAAAGGAGTGATAAAAATGTTTATGAAAATATTTACCGTGTTAATTATTAGTTTCAATAACATTTTTACCATTCCCCAAAACATTAAAAACGACAAAACAACATCACAACTAATTAGAAATAAAAGAGAAAGAAAAGAAACATATGAATTAAACTTAAAAAAAGGATTTGTTTACTTAGTAAAAAATAGATGAAAAAATCCTAATACTGATATAAAATGAAATTTATATATACATACACAACAATGACCAATAAATATGCCAAACTGAATAAAAATTAATAAAATATCGCCAATTAACGAAAGGACAATACATAGCATAATAGATAATTACTACGTAAAAAACGAAAATATTCTTGATGAACTTACAAAACTCAACTTTAATATCAAGTATGAAAAAATTGAAAATGGTAATATTCAAAAAAAGGAAATCGTTAATCTAAAAGTAACAATATTAAAAAATCCTACTTGAACACAAATAATAACAAAAATTGAAGGTCAAATAAGAAAATCAACTGATATTGAATTACCCACAACAATAACTAATTTTGACGGTAACCATAACTATAGTGATGTTATTGATAACCTTGATTATTTAATGATTCACCGTGGTGATTTTGATAAATTTAATTACTCTTATCTTTATTGAACACCAGTATTTAATTTCATTGACACCTTAGAAAAAGGTTATTATAAAGAATTTACCATTAAAAACCATGGCTTTAAAGATGAAAGCTATTTTTATCATAAAACTTCTAGTGATAAAAATATAGTAAATGAGAATGTTTTGAAAATTAAAGCATTTAACAAAACTCTAATTACTGGAAATAAGTATTTACAATTGCTACACGGTGAAAAGGAAATCTGAAAATATGAGACTGCGGGCTCTAACGATTATTACTTAATTAAGTATCTTTTTGGTGCCTTAAATTACCTCAATGTTAGATTTAGTTTTTTGAGATACGATCCCCGACTTACGAAGTGACATTTACCTATATTTTAAAAATAATATTCCTAGTATTAACAATGGCGATTACAAAAATGTTTTTGACGAAATCTATGAAATCCTTGGTAACTTCTTTGCCAGTTTATTTTATGCGACTTTTGATATGGACGAAAAAACTTATACCCAAATTGATTTTAAGGGCGTAGATAATCACAACAAAGATTACTTTATTCAAATCGGTTTCTTTTATCGTTCATTAATTACCTTTTATCCCAAAAAATATTTAATCAATGTTACTGGTAATTTGGAATTATTACTAAGAAGTTATTTTTTTACTTTTGATAAAAAAACGCATCAAGAGAACTATAATGCTATTAAAAATAATAACAGTATCTATCAAATTGAATTTAATGTGCTTAAATCTTATGATAACAAACTCATTACCTTACCAACTAACAAGACTGCTAATAGTGTTAATTATCTTAACACCGACATCGATATTCGCTATGGTATTAATATTTTTACCTTAACTTTTCCACTTTATCACAAAGGTAATATCTCTAATTACAATTTTAAAATTTATGACTTTAATGTCTTAAATTCCACAGCCTTTATTCCTGATGGTTCAACCAATTCAGAATGAGATGACTTAATTCCACCAGTAAATTGCAAATATTCCGGACGATGAATGCCCACATTTAATGATATTGGTTGTGCCATTCAAAATGCTAGTATCAAAATGATTAACTGAATTCTTACTGCCTCACAAGTCATTACGATTTTACGGCCATTAGCAATTATTGCGAAAGCAACAGTTAACTTTTCAACTGCCATTTTTCCGATCTTTAAAACCGTGCCAGCTTTTTACTATACCTTTCAATTTTTAATTGGTTTTGCCATCTTTCTAATGATATTAAGGATTTTCTTGTAATATATATATATATATATTGAAAAAATAAAGTAATAAAGGAATTAAAATAATGAAAATTTTAAATATAATAGCTATTTTAGGACTAACAACATTACCAATAGTCGGATGTTCTAAAAAAGAAAATAAAACAATATTATCTAATAAAAATGAAACATATGAATTAAACTTAAAAAAAAGGATTTGTTTACTTAGTAAAAAATAGATGAAAAAATCCTAATACTGATATAAAATGAAATTTATATATACATACACAACAATGACCAATAAATATGCCAAACTGAATAAAAATTAATAAAATATCGCCAATTAACGAAAGGACAATACATAGCATAATAGATAATTACTACGTAAAAAACGAAAATATTCTTGATGAACTTACAAAACTCAACTTTAATATCAAGTATGAAAAAATTGAAAACGGTAATATTCAAAAAAAGGAAATCGTTAATCTAAAAGTAACAATATTAAAAAATCCTACTTGAACACAAATAATAACAAAAATTGAAGGTCAAATATTTAATAACTAAATTTAAACACTATTAAAATTACTATTAATGACAAAACGATTTAAAAAACCAGTAATTAACTAAAATTACTGGTTTGATATTTTTCTTATTTTTTAACTTGTTATTTTAATTACTATTAAATCAATTATTCTTTAAAATTAATAATATTTTTTCAGTTTTATTTTACTTCACGAAACTCAATATTACCATCAAATCCTTGTTTTAATGACCTATTTTCATTTCCGTTAAAAGTTATACTATCATCATTATTTATAGTAATTTCTTGTGATAAAAGATTATATTGTTTTAATTTTTGCATAATTTCTTTAATTGAAATTTCAAATATAGTTTTTTCGTTATTTTCATTTATTATTTCTGCATTAATTTCTCCAATAATATTTTGTGTTAACTTTAATATTACTTGTGCTAAAACTTCATCTAATGAAGAAGTAACCTTAATATTTTGATTTGGGTTAACTTCAATTTCTTGCGAGGGTAATTCTGCCTCTAAGGTTTCTTTATGTTCATTTGTTCCGCTATTTGAAAAATCCATTTTATTACTTAAAGTTTTTTTCTGAAGACCCATATTCTCCCCCGGTTTCGACTGTTGTATTAATTTCTGTTGAGGCTTTTCCAACAAACAAATTAGAAGTATTGCTATGCTAGTATAACCATTTATTTTTACTGGTGTTGTGTTGTGCCGTTTTTAAGAACATATACATTCTTTTCACTACCAAAATAATAAACATTATTGTGCTTATTCAACTGCTAATGCTGAAATATGTCAATCATCAGTTCAAATAATTTTCATTATTTCTTCAATAGTTCTTTTTATTCTGTTTAAACTTTCTAAATTATTTTTTTGTTGATAATTAACTTCATTTTTTGCTGAAGTCGGCACATTACCAACAATGACGGGCATTCCGCCTCCAGTTATTGTTATAGTTCCTAAGATTCCTAGTAATTTTTTCATATTAATCAAATTCCTTTCATTAATTTTTACTAATTAATAAAATTTACAACACCACTTCCTTTCTCCAAATCTTATTCTAAAATCTACTTACCTTGGAATTTATTTTATACACTGACAAACAAAAATTTCTGCTTTTTAAGGCATTAAAATATGAAAAAATTTAATAAATTTACAAATAACGGTTGATTATAATCAAATCAAATTAACAAAAACAATTAAATAGAAAGCAGGTTTATAAAAAATGAAGTATATTATTGCTGAAAATCAATTATCAGATTTAGAAGCACGCTTACAATGCTGATTAAAAAGTTTTTACCGAGATAAAAATTATCATAAAACTAAAAAACGAATTAATAATTATTTAAACCTATGCAAACAATTTTATACCGAAAAAAATACTTTAAAATCATTAATTAAAAAACACTTTCACAATATTGATATAACTTTTTATCGTTGAGCTAAAAAAATTATTAATGGTTATTATGCAAATGATTTTGATAATTTAATAATTAAATCAACAAAACCGTTAAACCCCCATTATCAATTTAACATTGAGAGTCGTAAAAAAAGTATGTGATTTATTTTACAAATACAAAAATATTAAAGCCGACGGTGTTTGGTCACTATATAATAATCTCCTTAGAGGCGAGCATGACGCCCATAAATATGATTTACCAAGAAATATCAGAACATTTTATCGTTGAATTAAAAATGACCCTCGCTATGATAAAATTAGACAAAAAATTAAGGAAAACAAGCGTTATTATCAATCGTTATGAAGTTAAAGAAATTGGATTAATACAAATGGATGCTAAACACTTTCCCGAGTCAAAATATCCGGTAGAAAAAAATATGTATGTTTATGACTTTATTGATGAAAAGACAAGAATAGTATTTGGTTATGTTTATGATAGTTTAGGAACTAATAATGCGATTAATGCTGTACAAAGAGCAATATATGATTTTAAGAAGTTTGGAATAGAAATTAAACGAATTAGAACTGATAATGCTCCTGAATTTACTACTACTAACTGAAGTAATAAAAATGAATATAAGATAAAAGAAAGACCTTTTAGTAAATATTTAAAAGATAATAAGATAATACACGAAACTACTCCAATTCGTTCACCACAAAGTAATGGTAAGATAGAAAGATTTCATAAGAACTATAATAATTTATTATTGTTAGATAATATCAAAAGATTTAATACTAATGAATTACAAATTCATTTAAATGAATATTATTACTTTTATAACTTTCAAATGAATCATTGAACAATAAAAGACACCCCATTCAATTTTTTAAATAAACTTTTAAAAACCTCTTGAAACTAACATATGTCTGTGCTATAGTGCAAAATGCTCATAAGATCGCGTTTTAGTTTTCTTAGGTATTTTTTAAAAAAGAAAAAATAATCATTTACTATAAATTATTTTAATATTCAAATTAAGTATATATTTCTTATGTATGATTTTTGTTGTAAAAACTTATTTTGATGTTGTTTTTATAAGCGTTTTCTTTAGGTTTTATAACCTTTTATTGAGATTACGTTTGTTGATATTAAATATTTTGTTTTATTATTTATTTTCCAAATAAAATGATAATTAAATTGTGATTGTTTTTCTTTCAAAATTATTTAAATCTTTTCCTACCTAACAAAACTTTATGCGTCCCCGCCCGCCCCCACTAAATGATTGTTTCTTAGTTCCTCAATTAGCAACTGATTTTTGGTATTTTTTACGAAAACCAACTTTTGGTTGTTCCATATGAATTCCTAAAATATCACCAATTACAAGATTTATCACAAGCATAATTAGCGGAAAAATAATAATACGAATATCTGTTTCCGGAATGGTTAAAGTTCAAATTAAATCAAAAACTTTATAAAACATATCGCCAATCAAACTAGCCATTTTTTCTAAGTTTTCCATTTTTTAAACTCCTTTACTTGTTTTTCTTCTTCAGATTATTTTTTAACTTAGTAAGTATCTTACTGAATTTTTCCATTTTTAAGTATTCTATTGCTTCAATATCCATTACATTATCATTTCAAAATTTATGTTGATAATTATCATTCAAAGCACGATTATTTAATTCGCGCAAGAATGATAAATATTTATTATCATAAAGATTTAAAATTGACATCGGAATTTTCAATTTAAAGAAATAAATGTCTAATTCCGGAATGCTACGATACTTGATTTTACGACCTTTTTTATCATTTTTTGCATTAATTAGAGTTAATCGTCATTGTTCGTATTCGCTTACCGATTTAAAAGTGCCATAAATAACTTGTAAATAAGGACGAAAGATACTAACTGGTTTTTTTCTAATGCCAACAATTATTGAATTCGCAATATCACGAACTTTAACTCATATATGTTCGGCTCGTTGTCCGCTCGCTAATACGATATGGGTAAATTGTCGAGCCGAAGCAAAATATTCTTGTAAACCTTGGGTTATCTTATCATTTTCTTTATAGTCAGTACATTCAAGAAATAAATTAGTTTCATCTCAAAGTAATAATGATTTTTCATCTAAAATTGGATAATTATAATCTAATAAAGATATATGTCCTAATGAAAGCATTTGTTTATTGGTAATCGGAAAAGTAGAAATCGTTTTTCAACCACTTAATAAGTAAGAAGCTAAAACCATTAAAGCGGTTTTTCCGGTGCCCAAAGCACCAATTACTAAATTTAAGGGTGAATTTAATAAGAAATTAATAAAACTACGACGCGCAAAAAATGAGAAATTTTAGTATATAAAATATACAAAGCAATTAATAAATAAATAATATCAAATAACATTCGTCAACTTTGGGGATTATAATAATGTAAAATCGCACCATAAAATCACGCAATAATAAATAAAGTGCGATTTAAAGCCACAAAATCATATAATCTTAAATTTATTTTTTTAAACAATAGCATCACTTAAATCACACTTTCTTTATTTTTATTACTATCTGCCAAGCATTAATTTTTCAAACATTTTGAAAGCGATTAAAAATAAACCAATAATCACGCCAAGCAAGAAAACTCAATATGTAGCAAAGAAATTAACAACATTTGGCATATTACCACCAATAATATCAGTTCAAATATTACCAAACGCTTTAATTAATGCTTTTCATAAGTTAGTAACCGTAACCGCCGCTTGTTCACACCATTAACAGCTGTTGGCGTAGTCACACTTCTGTTAAGAAAGTTCTAATCATACAATCACTTCCTCTTTCTAAACAAAATATGATTTAACCTTATAAAATAAAATAACCATAAATAAGACGATGAACACTAATACCATTCAAAAGGCAATATTCGCTATTAAAAGTCAAAGTAGTTCTTTGGTCAAATCAATTTCTTTACCAGAAAATCGCGCCGGAACAACTTTAATTTGAATAAATAAATCCCAAAAATACAATTTTGTCATTTCTCAATCTAAATCTTTTCAAGCAACTAAAAACATAATAATTACCGCTTAAAAGGTCAAAAGAGTAGAAAAATAATGGTCGAAAACAGCATTACAATTATTAAAATTGAAAACAAAAATACAACTTAGGGCGGTAAATCAGCGGTTGGATAAATTAATTCAATTAACTCAATAATTATTTTTTTAAACATTTTCTAAACCTAATTTTTAATTTCTTTTTCATCTTGTTCTAATAAACTTCACTTAAACTTCGCAATAAATATTCGTTGTGCATAAGTAAAATCTTTTGGCAACTGTTTTGCTTCACTACCATATTTCTTTTTATCTTTAAAAAACCGATAAATATTAACCGCAATATAATATGCTAGTAATAATGTTAAAATCGTAAAAAATACTAATCCAAATATACTCATCTTTCTTTTCTCCTTAATTTTCTAATCTTTTAATATGCAATATCAACACAAAGTCAATTATCACCGACTAAATCAGTTCTAACAGATTCAACTGCAGATTTAGACGCTCAAAATTTTTGTTCTAATCCAGTTTTTTTATTAATAGAATATATAAACTTTCGACAATAATTTTTAGGTGGTTTATCCGCACTAACTCACATTTTCATTTCTAAAACTCCAAAATTATTTTTTACTACACCAAATCAAATAAATTGCAATAACTTAGTTAAAATAACTCAACTCATCCATAACTAGCGGGCGGAGGGGGCATGGAGCATACGCTTTCCGCGCCGCTTCACCACTATAAACATCAACCAAGATGTTTTGCGGAGTTTTTTTATTTACCTTTATTCTTAAGGCACCTTAAAACACCTTTAAAATTAATTTTTAAAATAATTAAAACTTACATCCTTTTTATCGTTCTCTTTTTCAGCAATAAAAAAATTTAACAATTCTTGTCCTATAATCAAATTAGACTCCTGCCCTTTCTTATTAACTAAAACCAACTGATACTCACCATTTTTAATTATTCCAATACAAATAGAATTTTAATATTTTTCTTTATAAACAAATCGCTTTGAAAATCAAATACCAATAGGATTACTAAATCACGGAATTTCTGGTGCTTTAATAAAAATTGCGTTTTGTGTTTTTTTAAAAGATATTTTTTAATATTTAAGAAAATATTTTCAATATTTCTCACATACACCCCCCCCTTACAAAATATATTTAGTTATATTAAGCTAAGTTATATTTAACTTAGTTAAATAACTAAGTTAAATATTTATTTTTTTAAACATTTATGTTTAACAGAATTTGTTAGTAAAATTCGTTTACTAATTAGCTTAATTTATTAATATCGAGGCACAAAAAAATATAAGGCACAACTAAAAATAATAAATATTAATTTAACCTTATATTTCTTGTAATAAATAAATGAGCTAATATTTATTTATTAATTAACAGCAAACTTGTAAAAACCAAAATCTTGTCATATGTATATAGTCTCTACACCCCCCTTTTTTAAAACCTATTCACACAAATTCATAATGTGCTATAATTATACAAACCCATTGATAGGGTTTAGTAGTTGATGACTAATAAATCTTTTTTTATTCGTAATAATTGTACCATAAGTTTAAAAAAGATTTAGTATTTAATTAATGAACAAAATTTGAATTTTTTTAATAAACAATTTGCCACTTGGAATAGTGGTTTTAAAATAGCATTCACCAATTTTAAGGGTTTTAAGGTCGTTCGGATGAACAATAAATTCATCAACCGCCCGCACCAACCTCATATTGGTGGCGCTATTTTAAAAATCAATTTGCCGAGTTAGTTTTTCGGTTTCCTTAGTGCCAAAAACACTGGCAATGTATTCAGCTGTATTGGGGTCTTTGATATTATGACAAATAATATTGTTGACATTACCAAAAATCGTATCAACTAAGTTCATGTTATTTGTTTTTAAGTCATTGATTGTTTGAAATGACAAAAAACACTGATAATTAAATGCCCGTGATTTATTAATTAGGTTGATAACGGTTTCACTTGCAAAAACATTAAATTCATCTAAAACAATATTAATTTTTTGATTAATTGGTTTTAGAGCGGTTAATTCTTTTAAGTCTTGGATAATTATTTTTCCAACCCTGCCCGCCAGTTTTGGATACATCAACGAATTAATACTAAATAAAAATCGTTTTATGATTACTAATTAGGTCTAGATTAAGCTGTTATTTTTTCCTAAACTATCGTTTAATTGGGTATTATAAACATTTAATTGATTATAAAGACTATTGATTTCTTTTTCTTCAAAATTAGATAATAATGAAATTTTATCACTATTAAAATTTAATAATTTTTCTAATTTTTTTATAGAAAAATAATTAACTAAATTATCGAAAGTAATAGCAATATTATTTGCTAATAATATATCAAGTAATAATAACAAATAATTATGAGGTAAATTTTGATAATATTGTTCATAAAACTCAAATAATGACATCATCTTATCTGCTAAAATAACTTTATCTTTATTGGCAAATGGATTATATTCAGTTATCCCATTTATTTTTCAAATAAAGGCATTGTGGTCAAGTTTTTTAACTTTGTTAATCAAATCAATATCACCTTTCCCATCAATAATAATTGTAGTTTCACGGAATTTAACTCTTAATTATTTTATAATTTGTAATAGCGTTGTTGTTTTACCGCCCCCGGTTGTTCCTATAAGAAGTGTGTGTTGGTTTAAATTAAATTTTATTAAACCGATATCATTGTTTAATTTAACTAGTTTATTTTATGGAATTTGTTTAAATTTTTGTTCTAATATGTTTGCTTTTTTCTTTTGCTAATAAGCAAAATGGATAGGTTACAATAAGTTGGACCATATTTATGTGGACTTTCAAAATAAGATAAAATTATTAAGAAAGTAGGAATATAAAAATGGGCAAAAATTCATATACAGATGAATTTAAAAAACAAATTGTCATGCTTTATCAAAACGGGAAAAGCATTATTGAAATTATTAATGAATATGGTATTTCAAAATCTGCTATTTATAATTGAATAAAATCATTCGATAATTCTGGTTATATTCCATGAAAATGAATACGCTGTGCCATCATTAGGAATTGTTAAATCAACGGGTTACCACACAATATCTGGCACAATTGCCCGGCGCCCTTTATTTTCATAATTCTCATTAACATTAAAAGAAAACTGTAAATTATCAAATTTATGGATGCCATAAAGTTTTGTTAAATTATCATCATCGTTATTTTTACCTTTTAAAACAGTTAAATAAAATGTTAAGACATAAGAATTTCCTAATTCAGCAGGATGCATTAAAGGAACAAAATAAAGCTTAAAATCTGGTAAAAATATAATCTGATTATATCGTAAACTAGAATCATTATTATTAAAATAACTAACAGTGGTACGATGATTTTCACTAATTAATTGGGGATTATTAATCTAATATCACTCCTTTCAAAATTTAATTAACAAAATAACAAATTAATTTCTTTTTAAAAAAATCACTCTTTATTTAAAGAGTGATGATAAAATTCATTTTTCTTTAATCGGTTTTAAAGATTGACAACTTAAAACTCCGCGCTCGCTTAGATATTCATAATAAAATGGAATTAGAACATATAAATCATTTTGATTAATCTCTCATTATTCAAATTCCGGTTCATGATTTAATTCATATAGTGCTTGTAAAAGTTAAATTGGAAATATTTGTTGTTCGTTTTTAAAACAACCACGACAAACAAACCCACCAGCTGATCAATTTATTATTTTAATATTCTTATTACTTTTACAAATGCTACAATGGTTTAGTTGCAATTATAATCTTAAAAGTTTTAACACTTTAAAAGTTAAAAAACAGAAAAGTTTTTTAACTTCATTTTTATCATTATTAATACTTTGTAAAATAACTAATAATTCATTAAAAATAATATTAGTATCTTCAGTAAGTTCACTATAAAGCTTAACTAAATAATTAGTGACTATTAAGCGTTCATAGTTATTATGAATATTAGGGAATGTTTCAAGAATAACTTCGGTTTTTAATCAATGCATTTTATTTTTACTATAAGCAAAAAATAATTCAAATTCACAATAATTAAATAATTGTAAAAATGCTTGATTTTTAGAAGTAATTTTTCGCACCCCATGACAATAAATAGCAATAATGTCATTAATAGTATAAATATTAACAATAGCATCAACCAATTGGTAATCTTGTTTATTAACAATTATTCCCGAAATTTTTGTTGTCAATGCACTTTATTTCCTTTATTTTTTACCATAACCTAATTTTGCTAATATGTTGGGACTATCTCTTCATTTTTTTATTACTTTAACGAATAATTCTAAATAAAATTGGGTTGCAAAAATTTCTTCTAATTCAATTCTTGCTTGAGAACCAATATTTTTAATCATTTTACCACCATTACCAATTAAAATTCCTTTTTGCGAATCTCTTTCAACAACAATAGTGGCGATTACACGAATAATTTTTTTTGTTCTTTCTTTTTTAAATTCCTCAATTAAAATTGCAACACCATGTGGTACTTCTTGATGAGTTAATAAGAGAATTTTCTCACGAATAATTTCTTTAACAAAAAAATCTTCTTGTTGATCTTGAAACATATTTTTAGGAAAATACTGCGGCCCAAGCGGTAATGTCATCATCAGCTTATTTAATAAAAAACTAATATTAATATTTTTTAAACAACTAATACCAATAATTTCTTGAACATTAAATCGTTCATTTCATAATTTAATTTTTTGCTCTAATTGCTCAGAAGTAATTAAATCAATTTTTGTCAATCCTAAAAAAATTGGTACTTCTCGTTCCTGCAAAGACTTATATATATATTGATGTGTTAATGAAATTTCTTCATAACTATTAACTAATCATAAAATACCTTCAACACCTTTAGTACTTTGCATTGCCACCCGATTTAAACTTTTTCCTAATTCATTAGTAGATTTATGAATTCCTGGACTATCAATAAAAATTATTTGATAATCATCAATAGTCAAAATTCCTTGAATTCGATTTCTTGTTGTTTGTGGTTTATTACTAACAATAGCAATTTTTTTTAACATTAAAGTATTTAATAAAGTAGATTTGCCAACATTTGGTTCACCAACAATGGCAATAAAACCAGAACGAAAATTATTATTCATATCATTTTCACCATTTAATTGCAATGCCAATAAATACTAAAGGCAAGGCACTAGAAACTAAAATATTAATAATAAAATTTGTGTTGGATAAAATACTATTATTAGCAATATTATTCATTAATAGACTACTTGGATATTTAAAAATTAATAAATAACTAAAAATCTTAAAAATTAAATTCTTATCAAAATTTAAATTTGATAAAAATACACCACTAAAAAGCATCATTGGTAAAAATAAAGCATTAGAAATTAACATATGTTGTTTTTGAGTTTTAAAAAATGTTGCTAATAAAACTCCAAAACTAATACTAATAATAATAGAAAATATTAAATAACCAATAACTGGTAAATTAATAAAACTTAAAAGTTCACTAATATTAAATTGACGTTCAAAAATAATGATAGTTCAAAATAATGTTATTAAAATTGTAAACAAACTTAAAATACAACCAAATAAAATAACAGTTAAGAAAAAAGTTCTGGGTTTCATATTAATTGATCCAAAATGTTTAATAATTATTGAATTACGAAATTCAATAATTTTTTCTGAAATAATTTGAAACCCAATAATCATTACTTGAATCATTAATGCCCCGGCAATCATATTTTTTATTTTGCTTAATAAAAATTCATCATCAACATTAGGCAATTCACCGGAAAAAACAACAAAATAAATTATTAATATCATTAAAGGAAAAAAAATTAAATAACTAATGGCCATATATCCGCGAGAATAATAACGAATTAAAAGTTTAAAAAAACTTTTAAATAATCTTTTTTCTGTCAGTAAGTTATTGAACATTATTTTTTTTCCTTCCATTATCAATCATTAAAGAAAGAATTGGGATTGTACAATTAACTGTGTCTCTAATCTAAGTAATTAACTTAAATTCACTCTGTCCTCAAATTTTATCATTAAATGTGAAATTGCACTACCCCAATTTTGAATTGGCATTGTTCATTTTTTAGTCATATTTTGAAATACTAAATAAAATATTTTAAAAACTGATAAATCATTAGGAAAAATCTTTTTATTTTTAACGACTTTTCTTAATTGACTATTAACAGACTCTATTCTATTAGTTGTATAAATAATTCTTCTAAATTCTTGAGGATATTCAAGAAAAATTATTAAATTATTTCAGTTATTTTTTCATGATTTAGTAATTTGGGGGTATTTTTTATCTCACTTTTCAGCAAAATTGTCTAAAGCAAGTAAGGCTGTATCTTCATTAATTGCTGTATAAATTGATTTTAAATCATTAGCTACCAGTTTACGGTCTTTGTAAGGAACAAATTTTAAACTATTACGAATTTGATGAACAATACATAATTGATGTTGTGTTTTTGGAAAAACAGCTTCTATTGTGTCAGACATTCCTGTTAAATTATCACTACAAGCAACAAGAATATCTTGTAATCCGCGATTTTTCATTTCCGTAAGATTATTCAGTCAAAATTTGGCTCCCTCATTTTCACTAATTTACATTCCTAAAATATCTTTTAAGCCATTTATATTAATTCCTAAGGAAAGATATACTAGATATACCGCTTTGTTTATTATTCGTTTATCTTGTTTTACTTTAACAACAATACAATCAAAATAAACAATCGGATAAATCTTCTCTAAAGGTTTGTTTTGTCACACTTTAATTTCTTCAATAACATCATCAGTTATTTGACTAATTAAACTTTATGAAATTTCTGTTCCGTAATAGAATTTTTGTAATTGTGCTTTTATATCAAAAATTGTCATTCTTTCTGCATATAATGAAATTACTTTTTGATCAAAGTTATCAAATCTTCTTTGTCTTTTCGGAATAATTACTGGTTCAAAAGTACTGTTTCGATCTCTTGGTACATCAATTGCAATTGAACCATTTTTAGTAATAATGGTTTTTTGTGTGTTGCCATTTCTTTTGTTATAGTTATCATCTGTTTCAAGATGATCTTTAATTTCTGCATTTAACATTCTTTCAGTTAATTTTCTGGTAAATTCCTGAAAAATAGTCTTGCCTTTAAATAAATCTTGTGGATTATCAATATTTTCTAAAAAATAATCCACAACTTTATCAATTGCATCAGGTTCTTTTTTTATTTTTTTTTGTCATTTTCTGTTCTCCTTCGTTTAAGTATAATTCAGAATGAATTATCGAGACACAGAATTTTGGACAGGCCCGAAGAAATTATTTTTATCTTGTTCTTTATAAAATTTAAATTTTACCTTTGTATATTCAGCGACTGTACCATATTGTTCAATAACTTCTTTAACAGTAATTTGTTCTTTAATTAAACCATTATGTAAAAAAATGATTTTTTCACAAAACTTTTCTATTTCACTCATAATATGAGTTACTAAAATCATCGTTACATTTTTCTTAACAATATTTTCTTCTAAAAATTCAAAAATATCTTCACGAACTTCAATATCTAAACCTGTTGATACTTCATCTAAAATAATTAATTGCGGTTTATGAATAACTGCTAATAAAATATTTAATCTTTGTTGTTGGCCCCCAGATAAAGAATTAATTTGTTTTTTCTTAATATCATCTAATTGATATGTTTTTAATAAATTTTCTAAATCATCATGATTATATTTAATATTAAAAGTTTCTAAGTAATATTGAATCATATCTAAAACAGTAATATCCATAGGATATTTAAAATCTTGAAACTGAATTCCAATAACTAATTCTGACTTTTTTCAAACCACTCCTGTTGTTGGCTTACTTATTCCCACAATAATTTCTGAAATTGTTGATTTGCCACTACCATTAGCGCCGATTAAACCAATTCGTTCGCCACAATAAATTTGTAAATTAATATCTTGTAAAGCTCATTTTTGACGATATTTTTTACTTAAATTTTTTATGTCAACTAATAATAAATTACTATTTTTTTCCTTCACAAAATTACGCTCCACCACTATAGTTTATTTTAAATATATTTCTTTATTCTAATGTTATTTATTTAATGGTTGCGTTTAGTTTTCTTAGGTATTGCTTTGAAAAAGTAAAACAATCAGCTAATTATATTATTTAAGTACTAAACTAACCCTGCCTTTCTTGTTATTGTCATTTTTATTCGTTACCATTTTATCATATTATTGAATTTTTACAAAATAAAAAATTATTAATTTTATTAAATTTTAACTAATATTTTTACTTACTTAAATGTAATATATTTATTTGTATATACAATGTTACCTTTACTAATTCAACTATCATCATTTTTATTATTATATTTATTTCACAATGAATTTTTATATATTTCTTTTCTGATTTCTATTTCTGAATTAATATTTTCATTAATATAATGTAGTACATTTAATTTGTTTAAATTTGCCATTCTTAAATGTAATAGGTTATTTAAATTCTTATGATGATATATTCTTGCCCCATATCCTAATTGTTGTTTTACCAAATGTGACACATCACTTTCAATGCTAAAACCGATATTTCATTCTAAATTTTGATGATGAATACCATGCTTATTATTACTGAAATAATTACTCGCCTTTCTTAAATTTGTTTTAATATCTTTATTTAATTGGACGCTTTTAGTTTTCTTAGGTATTTTTAGAGAAAGAAAAAATAATCATTTACTATAAATTATTTCAACATGCAAATTAAGCACATATTTCTTATGTGTGATTTCTGTTGTAAAAACTTATTTTAATGTTTTTTTATAAGTATTTTGCTTAGTTTTTATAACCTTTTATTGAGATTTTGTTTGTTAATATTAAATATTTTGTTTTGTTACTTATTTTTTAAATAAAATGATAATTAAATTGTGATTGTTTTTCTTTCAAAACTATTTAAATCTTTACCTACCTAACAAAACTTTATGCGTCCGTAAATTATCCTTTAAAAAGAAAACATTTTTTATGTTAAAATTTTACTGATTTGATTTTTTTAAAAGACTAGGGTGGTATGAATGAAATTTATTGATAAGATTACAATTAAAGTTAAGGCCGGCAAGGGTGGTGATGGCGCTGTTGCTTTTCGTCGTGAATTATATGTTCCAAAAGGCGGGCCGGCTGGTGGTGACGGCGGTAATGGCGGGAGCATTGTTTTTATTGGCGATGAGGGAATAAATACATTATTAGAATTAAACTATCAAAAAGAAATTAAAGGTATTGATGGTGAAAATGGACAACATAAAAATATGCATGGTAAAAATGCTAAAAATACTTATATTAGCGTTCCCTTAGGAACTATTATTTATGATGTTTTAAATAAAGAAGAAATTGATGATGTTGTTACTAACAAACAAGAAGTTATTGTTGCAAATGGTGGTCGTGGTGGTAAAGGAAATAGTCGTTTTGCTAATTCCAGAAATCGCGCCCCAACAATATTTACTCGTGGTGATTTAGGTGATGAAAAAGAAATTACTTGTGAATTAAAATTATTAGCTGATGTTGGAATTATAGGTATGCCTAATGCCGGGAAGTCTACTTTATTAGGAACTATTTCTCATGCTAAACCACAAATTGGTGATTTTCCTTTTACAACTTTAACCCCGCAATTAGGTGTAGTTAAACATCAAAACTTTTCTTTTGTAGTTGCTGATTTACCAGGATTAATTGCTGGTGCTAGTTTAAGAAAAGGTTTAGGATATGAATTTTTACGACATATTGAACGATGCCGGTTATTAGTTCATCTTATTGATATTAGTTTACCCAATGCTTATGATAATTATTTAGTGATTCAAAAAGAAATTAAAGATTATAATTTACGATTAGAAAATAAGCAACAAATAGTTGTTGCTAGTAAAATGGATCAAGTTGATGCTTTTCGTAATTTAGAACTTTTTAGTAAGCAAATTAAACAAAAAGTTTACCCAATTTCTGCTTGAACTAGAGAAGGCATTGAATCATTAGTTCATGTTATTCATAGGCAATTGCAAACTATTAAAAAAATACCAGAATTAAAACCAGAAATGGCATCAACAATATATCGTTTTACACCAACAAATGAAGAAGTCGTTGTTGAAAATTTAGGAAATGGTCATTGAAAAGTAATTGGTTCTAGTGTGCATCGCATTTATCACAAATTTCCATTAACAACACATGATAATTTATTATTGTTTAATCAAAAGTTACAAGATTTAGGAGTTTTTAAAATTCTCGTTAAAAAAGGCATTCAAAAAGGAGATACAATTAAAATTTTTGATTATGAGTTGCAATGACTTGACGAAAATTTTTAAGTGAAAGGATATTAATTAATTAATGGAATTACAGAAATATTTAGATTATTTAGTTCAATGATTACAAGAACAAGTAAAATTAGCTAATGCTAAAGGATTAATTGTTGGTATATCTGGTGGTATTGATTCAGCTGTTACTATTGCTTTGGTTAAAAAAGCAATGCTGGATAACCATTTAGCTGTTTTTATGCCGTGCTATTCATCAAGTAATGATGAAATTTTAGTAAAAAAATTAGTAGCTACATTAGATTTAAAATTACAAATTATTAATTTAGAGTCAGCTTATAATGAATTACAAAATAACTTTAATTGACACGATGCTTTATCATCATCATCATCACCATTACAACAAAAAGCATTAGTTAATTGTAAACCACGACTAAGAATGACTTCTTTATATGCCTTAGCACAAGCAAATGAATATTTAGTTGTTAGCACTAGTAACTTTGATGAATGATATACAGGCTATTTTACTAAACATGGTGATAGTGCTTGTGATATTTTACCGTTAATTCATTTATTAAAAAGTCAAATAAATACGGCTGCTAAGTTATTAAATATTCCACAAGAAATTATTAATCAGCAACCATCAGCAGGTTTATGAGCAGGGCAAACTGATGAAAAAGAGATGGGGATAACTTATGTTGAGTTAGATAACTTTTTAAATGGTCAAGAGAAATTGTTAGATAAT
Organism: Spiroplasma endosymbiont of Agriotes lineatus; assembly: GCF_964019485.1. GTDB lineage: Bacteria > Bacillota_I > Bacilli_A > Mycoplasmatales > Nriv7 > Nriv7. Next base: position 397,367 of record NZ_OZ026448.1, on the reverse strand, counting down.
AATATTGTTACTAAAATTAAGATGATGCACAAAAATACTGAACATAAACGGAAGTTAGCAATTATCCCTAAAAAATTTATTTTTAAAAATTAGTCAAATATTAGTAAATAAAAATAATATGTGCTACACTGAAAAAAATATAAATTAAAAAATAGTTGACTAAATTTACATTTCAATGAGATGAAATATATGAAATTAATGAATATGCAAAAGTTATTAAAACTAGTGGCGACAACAACAGTTATTAGTGGGCCATTATTACCAGCAATAATCTCAAAAAACTAAAAATTTAACATTAAGATAATTTAAGGTTCCAAAAAGATGCTTAATTATGTAATAATCATTAGTCTTTTCGGTGCCGTATTTTCAGATTTTACTTTCACTGTGCAATAAATTGTAAATAGTCATTACCTGCGATTAAGGTTTTATTAAAAGCTTTCATTTTTAAAACATTCTTATTAATTTCATTCTCACTACTAGAAGTCTTATGATAAAAATAGCTTTCATCTTTAAAGCCGTGGTTTTTAATGGTGAATTCTTTGTAATAACCTTTTCTAAGGTGTCAATGAAATTAAATACTGGCGTTCAATAAAGATAAGAATAATTAAATTTATCAAAATCACCACGATGAATCATTAAATAATCAAGATTATCAACAACATCGTTATAGTTATGGCTACCATTAAATTTGGTGGTTGTTTCTGGCAAATCAACGCCCCTACTTGGTTTAGGAGTTTCTAATTTTGCTAAAAATTTTTTAATATGAAATTTGTTTGAACCGGGATAACTATATTCTTGTATTGTTATTTTTACATCTTTAATTTTTTTAGTAGTATAAAAATATTCAATATTTGTTTTTTGAAAATCTTTATCAAAAAATTCTCTTTCTTCTGGGGCGCTGTTTTCTTTTTTATAATTATAAATTTCTTTAATTTCTTTAAATACTGGTTCATTGGTAAAGACAGTAAACCCTCTAGTATTTTCTCCATAATTTTTTATTTCTAAAGGTAATTGCTTTTTTACTAAGTAAATATTAATATATACTGAGTCACTATCTTTTTTATACAATGATTGTAAATAACTGTTATTTATTTCTGAAAATTTTAATTCATATGTTTTATATTGAGTTTCTTTTTTATTTCTAACTAATTGCACTGCCGTTTTCTCGTTGTTAATATTTTGGGGAATGGTAAAAATGTTATTGAAACCAATAATTAACACGGTAAATATTTTCATAAACATTTTTATCACTCCTTTTTAAAATATTTTATTTTTCATTGTTCTTTTAGTTTTGATTTTTTTAGTAAGTCACTCAATACCACAATTTATAATTACAGCTATTGTAATTGTCATGCATATATCTAAATACCTTAGTATCATAAGTGAAATTAATGCTTCAAATTTTTCATATAATAATTTCAAATCATTAATTTCTAATTTTAAAAATGGAATGAAAAAGATAATAATCATAAAAATGTAAGGTAAAATTCTCCATCAATATTTTTTTAAAGAATTAATGAGTTTGTTTGATTTCATTTTTCAAAGCTCTTTTTGCTTTAATTTTTTGAATAATCAAGCGGATTAATTTTTCAAATTTAATTGCAAAATATATTGCTCCGCCTCATCAAAAAACAAATATTCCTGCGAGCATAATACCGCTATTGAACTTGCCAAAGAATTTAACCATTTGTTCATTCATAAAATTATTAAATTCGTTACTTGTTCCGGTTATTCTATTCATTTAGTATTGATTGCTGTTAATACACAAAGTAATAAGCTTATAAAAATGAAAATGATACTTAATACTATTTTTAACCACTGCTTTTTAAAAGAATTTTTAATTCTTAATTTTAATGGCATCTTTTCTTTTGAATTATCTTTTTTAAATAATTTTATTAAAAGTTTTTTCATTTTAACTCTCCCTTCATATTTTTTATCGTCCTTTAATCACCATAAATAAGGCAATAAGTACACAAGCGACACCCAGAATGGTAAAGATTTGGTGTTGCGAAAATGTTCGAGCCATCAGTTTAAATAATTCTAAAATTGTTAAATTGCTAGTAATAAATTTTTAGAAATTGGCAAGCCCTTCACTAATATAGTTCGTTAAAGTTTCAAAATGACTACCAGCTAATAACCCAAGAACAGAGTTATTAAGATAAAAATAATAATTAGTTTAAACATTGTTAATTACCTTGTTTTGGCTTTATTTGTTTTTTAGCTTTTCCTCATGCACTTAAACGCCCCTTATTTTTAACAGCATATTGGCGTTGTTTTTCTAAATTAACTTGTTGACTACCAAATCCAAGAATAATTGCCATAAGAAATTCTACAGCCAGCGTTAAGAATAAAGGAAATATTAATTGAATATTCGTCCCCTGGTACTTCAAGACTTCAAATTAAATCAAAAACTTTATAAAGCATTTGTTCAAGAAAGTCGGCCATTTTTGCAAGATTTTCCATTTTTTATTGTTCCTTTCATAGAGCACACGAACTCTTGTATATAATATATTTGAGTTTTTATTTGGTTTTACAACAATGGCAATTTTTTTCTAAATTATGATTGTTATTGGAATTGAACTGATAATGAAACAAAAATATTAAATAAAACTTAATTTAATTTAATTAATGTCTACTAAATAACTGTCGCTACTAAAAACAGAATTAACCGTTATTTTTCTTTCATTTTTCTTAAAAATTTGCTAAATTTATCCATTTTTAAGTATTCCAAGTCTTCTAAATCAATTGCGGTGTCAGTATAGTATTTGTCTTCATAGTCAGGATTTACTTTTGAATTTAAGTAATCTCTTAAAAATGCTAGGTAAAAAGAATTGTAAGTGTTAAGTATTGGTAGAGGAATTTTTAGTTTAAAAAAATAAATATCAAGTGCAGGAATATCACGATATTTAACGCGACGACCTTTTTTACTATTTTTAGCATCAATTAAGGTGTTTCGTCAGCGTTCATATTCTTCAATACTAGTAAAGGTACCATAGATGACTTTTAAATAGGGACGAAAAATATTAACGGGTTTTTTACGAATGCCCACAATCTCACATTATTAGCAATATCGCGAACTTTAACTCAAATATGTTTATCTCTTTGACCGCCAGCCAGCACAATATGACCAAAATGGCGCGCCAGAGCAAAATATTCTTGGATACCAGTTTCTTCGTTTTTGGTATTATTTTTTTCTTAATCAGTTCCTTCTAAAAATAAATTGGTTTCATCTCATAGAAATAAGGTCTTATCTGGCAATATCGGATAATCAAAGTCTAATAATTCTATATGCATATGCCCTAAACTTAATTTTTGGGTTTCTAGTAATGGAAAGATTGAGGCGGTGTGATATTTCTTCTTTTTTAGTAATTTTGATGCGTATACTAGAAAAGCAGTTTTTCCAGTTCCTAATGAACCAATAACAATATTTAATGGTGAGTTTTTTAAAAAGTTAATAACTTTGTTAATTTGTGTTAAATTATTGATTTTAAAAAGGAAAATTAAAATACAACCCGATAAAAATAAATAACTTACAATATTTTTAAAATAACCGTTGTAAATATATCAAATTGCTCCCCAATGTCATAAAATTAAAAATGAGGTGCGATTCAATTCAATAAAATGGTTATTTTTTTCTATTATTCATTTGCAAAATTTTATCTTGCACCTCACTTTTTTTGTTAGCGGACTGCGCCAAGTAGTTTTTCAAACATTTTAAAACAAATAAAGAATATTGCCAAAATAAATGGAAAAATGAATATTCAGTAGTCAGCAAAGAAGTTGCCGATTTGTGGCATATTAACAGCAATAATTTCTCACATTTTAGTAAATGCTGTTATAATCGCATTTCATAATTTAGTCATTGCGTCACTAGCTGTTATTTTTGTTACTGCTGGTGCTTCTGTTAAGAAAGTTCCAATCATATAATCACTCCCCTTTCTTTTTAAAACATTCATCATTTATATTCAAATTTTTTCTTAAATTTGTTAAAACCACGATTAACATTAACACGGTTATATTTTTTTCTAATTAATTTTGAATTTCTTCGGGAATGCATCACAATGTAACTTCTTGACATTACTTTTGTTTCTATCTAAATACTGATATGCTTTTTCAAAGCAGCATTAAAATAAATCACACCATAATCGCTGTTAAGAATCAAAAAGCAATATTTGCTATTAAAAGTCAAAATGGTACTTCGATTAATTTAATTTCTTTACCACCAGTAATGTGGGCTGGAATAGTTATAATTTGAATAAATAAATCTCAGAAAGTTTGTTTAATTTGTTCTCAATTAAATTCTTTTAAGTTTATTGTCATTTTTTATCTCCCAAAAATCATTTTTATTGGTAAATACATAATTGAAATTAAGACGAAAATAAAAGCAATGATAATAATTAATCCGACAATAAACGCGACTTATGCAGGCATTTTTTCTATCGAAACAAACAGTTTTAAGAATTCCATAATAATTTCTCAAAACATTATTTTTTATTCTCATTATTTTCTTTTGAATTAGGAGCTTTAACTCATTCTTCAAAGCGAGCAATAAATAATTTTTCGTCTTTTGTAAAATTACCAATATTATTTTTAATGGCATTTTTATATTTAATTCGCATTTTTATTTTGGCATAAATTTTATAAGCAAAATATGTCAATAACATTATGCAAATAATAGTAAATATTATTCCAATCGCAATATTCATTTTTAAACTTCTTTAAAATAGTTATAATTTATATCTTTTTTATTGTTTTCTTTTTCGGCAATAAAGAAACTTAATAATTCTTGCCCCTTAATTAATTTTGTTTCATTTTCTTTTTGATTAATTGAAATTACTTGATATTTACTATTCTTGATTATTTCGATGCAAATTGAATTTTCATATTTTCCTTTATAAACAAATCGCTTTGCAAAACAAATACCGATTTGTTCATTAAATCACGGAATTTTTGGCGCTTTAATAAATATTGCGTTTTGTGTTTCTTTTAAAAGATATTTCTTGGTATTTAAGAAAATTTTTTCAATGTTTTTCATATTAAATTACCTTTCTTATTATAGATAAACTAAGTTATATTAACTTAGTTAACTAACTTAGTTTTTTAAACACTTATATATCGCAGATTTAAGTGTTTAACAAGCTTTGTTATTAAATTTTGTTTTTTAATTAGATAAAGATTTTAATAATTTTAAACTTAGCATACCTCCATATAGAAATTTCTACACTTTAATGTCCGCATCCTGCCCTTGGAACTAATTTAATAGCGTGTATATTTTTAGGAAATCCACCCATTCATTTTTTTATTGCAAAACGAAACAAATTGCTATAGCTAATAGGATGTTATCTATTAACTGGTAAACTTCTTTTGGTTATGGCGACCACCCACAATTTATCGTGCTTTAATACATACCAACATTATTAACTCACTTGTATTTAATTTTCAAAGAACAAATTTTTAACATCTTATAAAATAAAAAGACAATCATTGCTGACTGTCTTAATACTTATTCAAATATTTACATACATAACAAAACTTTATGCGTCCATTATAACAATTTTAAAAAATTTTTTACATTATTTTATAATTTATCATCCCTTTTTTAAAAAATCTCTTGTGCTTGTTGTAAGTCTGTGATATGGTTATAAACAAAATTTTAAAACAATCTGTTGTCTAATTTTGATATAATATTTTTAATTAGAGAAAATCTACGGAGGGCCTTATGAAATCAACACAAGGAAAACTGATCTTTAAAATATTTGCTTTCATATTTACAATAGCATTTTTAATTGTTGCTTATATTAATTCAATGGCATTAAAATCATGAGTACCTAAATCTGAATTACCATTTCTATATGGTGATTTTACAGTTCATTATTTATCTTTTTTTACTACCCAATCAAATATCATTGTTGCAATATGATTTCTATTAGCAACAATTAATTATCAAGATGAAGATAAAAGTATTTTAACAGGACAAACAAGCAAACTTTTCATAACTAGTTATATTTCCGTAACTTTTTTTGTTTGAATTACAGTCCTAATGCCCACAGCTTTTAAAGATATGGGAATAAATGCCTGAATTTATGGTGTTGCCCAACACATTATTGTTCCTTTATTAATGATTATTTATGGCATTTGAAATATTGGTAGTAAAAAAATTGAATTAAATAACTATTTTAAAAAAAATATCTGAATATATTTAAGTTATCCGTTAACATACATTATCTATGTTATGATTCGTGGCGAAATGCGCTGAACAGATGGTAAAGAAAACTTATCATACCCTTACTTTTTCTTAAACGCTCATAAAGAAAATTTTGGAATGAACGGGATTTTAGTGTTTATTATCTTTGCAACTTTAATTTTATTTTTATTTATTGTATTTAACTTGCTATACATATTTATTAACAATTTTAAAAATAAAAAATAAAAAGAATATTAGAAAATAATTTAAATTTTAAAAATGAGAACAACTAGTTGTTCTCATTTTTACTTACTTATCTTTAATATAATCTTTTAATTGTTCTAAACAATCCAATTTTTCTCAACTAAAATTATCATCTTTACCAAAATGACCATAAACGGTAGTTTTTTGATAAATCGGTTGCATTAACTGTAAACAATCAATCACTCCTTGCATCGAAAAATCAAAAACAGCACTAACAGCACCACTAATTATATTAAGAGCAATCTTTTCAGTATTAAATGTTTCAACATAAACAGCAATCGGATCTTTCATACCAATAGCGTATGCCAATTGAATTTCACATTTATCAGCCCAATTTAAAGCAACAATATGTTTAGCAACTTTTCTTGCCATATAAGCAGCGGCTCGATCAACCTTAGTAGCATCTTTACCGGAAAAGGCGCCGCCACCACTACGAGCATATCCGCCATAAGTATCCGCAATAATTTTTCTTCCTGTTAATCCAGTATCACCATAAGGTCCGCCAACAACAAATCTTCCTGTCGGATTAATCAAAAATTTAAAATCAAAATTTAAATTATATTTCTTAGCAATAACTAACATAATTTTTTGATGAATAAATGTTTTAAATTCACTTTCATTATAATCAGGATGATGTTGAATTGACATTAAAATCGTATCAATTTTAGGTTGTAACCAATCAGTATAATCAATTGTTACTTGTGATTTCATATCAGGACGAGCATCTTTAAATTGTTGATTTTTTCTTAAAGAAGAAGCCAAATGTACTAAATCGTGGGCAATTTGAATGGCTAACGGCATATAAGTTTTAGTTTCATTAGTAGCATAACCAAAAATAATTCCTTGATCTCCTGCTGCTAATTGATGATTATGTTCCACACCAAGAATAATATCTTGTGACTGACTATGAATTAATACTTGAATATGACAAGTATTACCATTAATACCAATTTTTTCATCAATATAACCAATATCACAAATAACTTTTCTAGCAATCGCTTCATAATTTACAATCGCTGATGATTTAATTTCGCCACCAATAATAACCATATTAGTAGTAATAAGAACTTCACAAGCCAGTCTTGTTTGCGGGTCTTGTTCTAAACAAGCATCCAAAATAGCATCAGCTATTTGATCACAAATCTTATCGGGATGTCCTTCACTAACAGATTCACTAGTAAATAATATTTTTCTCATACTTTCCTCCATTAATATTTATTTAAATAATATAAAACCTTCTTTAACTAAAAAGAAGGTTTTATATTTTAGATATAATCCTCCCCTTATTGTTGGTATTTACCCTGCTAGAAGCACCTTCTTTTAAAAATAAAAGGGTTGCTACTGGTTAAAACTAGCATATCCAGTTCAGAAATAAGTGAATGAAAATTTTAAATTGTTCTTAAAAATATTAACATTAATTACTTAGAAATGCAAATCACTTAAAAGTAATGGTGGCGTTTAGTTTTCTTAGATATTGTTTTGAAGAAGTAAAACAATCAGCTAATTATATGAGCCTGTCCAAAATTCTGTGTCTCGATATAATTCAGAATGAATTATCGAGACACAGAATTTTGGACAGGCTCTAACAAACTTTATGCGCCCCTTCTAGAGTTACTCTTGATGATAAACTTGATATACAAGACTTTTAGGAAGATTTCGCATATTTGCTACTTCCTTTATTGCTTCTTTAATAGTAATATTTTGTTTTTTAGCTACTAAGATAATGTGATCTTTAATAGTTAAGGAACTATAATCAACCACCGCTTCATATCCTTTAATAATTAACACAAATTCGCCCTTTAATGAAGCTAAATTAAGGTTAATAATATGATTTAATGACATTCGATAAATAGTTTCATACAGCTTAGTTAACTCTCTCGCTAAACAAACATCACGATTACCTAAAATTTCTTTCATTACCCTTAATGTTTTTTCTAAATGATGCACACCAACATAAAAAATTAACGATTCAGAACGATATTTTAATTGTTCAACTTGTTGTTTAAGTTTTTCTGCTTTGTGGTCTAAAAAACCTCAAAATGAAAACGGATATGGTGGCAATCCTGAACAAACTAAAGCATTTAATAACGCACTAGAACCACTAATACTGACAACATTATATTCCTTAGCAATTACTGCTTGGACTAATTGATATCCAGGATCCGATATTAACGGATATCCAGCATCACTTAACAAAGCAACTGATTGATTATTATCTAAAGATTGTAATACTAAATCAATTCGTTTTTTTTCATTATGTTGATGTAATGAAATAAGTTTTTTCTTAATATTAAAATATTGTAATATTTTATTACTTACTCTTGTATCTTCACAAAAAATCACAACAACAAGTTGTAAGGTTTCTGCAATCCGACTATTTAACTCTTTTAAATTGCCAATTGGTGTTGCTACTAAATATAATGATGGTCGCTCATTACGAAAACTTTTCTGAATCATTATTATCTTATCCTATTCTCTTTTAGGAAAAACTCGTTCATAAATAATATTAACATTACGAACAAAATAATTAATATCAAAACATTCTTCTAATTGCTCATCATCTAAATATTTAGAAATTTTATATTCTTTAACGACTTCCTTAAAATCTCGTTTTTCTTTTAAACTAGCAAAGGTACACTCTTGTAAAAAATCATAAATTTTTTCACGAGAAAATTTGGTTTTCTTAATAATTTCTAATAATAATCTTTGACTAAAAAAGGTATTAAATGTTTTTTCAATATTTAAAGCAATATTTTTTTCATTAACTTCTAAAAGATTAAGAATCATATTAATCCGCTTTAAAATAAAATGTAATAATGAAAATGTTCCACTAATAATTATTCTTTCATTAGAACTATGAGAAATATCCCTTTCATTTCATAATAAATTATTTTCATAAGCAACAATACTATTGGCACGAATCAAACGAGCTAACCCGCAAATATTTTCACTCCCAATTGGATTTTGCTTATGAGGCATCGCACTGGAACCTTTTTGGTTTAATGAAAATCCTTCGCGGATTTCATCAACTTCACTTCGTTGACTATGACGAATTTCAAGAGCAATTTTTTCTAATGTGGAAGCAATATTTGCAAAAACACTAAAAAGAAACGCATGCCGATCTCTTTGAATTACTTGCGTTGAAATATTATCAACGCTTAATCCTAACTCTTTTCTAACAAAATCTTCCACAACTGGTTCAATATTCGAATAATTACCAATCGCACCAGAAATTTTAATAACTTCAATTTGCTTGCGAGCTAACAAAAATCTTTCCACTTGCCGATTAATTTCTTCATATCATAAAACAAATTTTAAACCAAAAGAAGTCGGTTCGGCAAATATGCCGTGTGTTCTTCCAATACAAATTAAATTCCGATATTTTAAAGCTTTCAGTTTTAAATTATCTAATAATTTTTTAAGTTCTTTAACAATAACATCGTTTGCTTGCTTAATTAAATAATTTTGGGCAGTATCAACAACATCAGTTGAAGTTAATCCTAAATGAATTCAGCGTTTTTCATTTTCTAAACTATGTGATAACATTCTTGTAAAAGCAATCATATCGTGTTGTGTTTGTTTTTCTAAATTATTCATTAATTTTAAATCAACTTTAACTTTTTTCAATTTTTTTAAATCAGATTTATCAATTAATCCTAAATTGCCTCATGCATCACACACTAATAATTCTACTTTTAATCAAGTATCATATTTTTTTTCTTCACTTCAAATCATTTTCATTTCTTTTGTTTGATAACGCTTAATCATCTTTGTTCCTCCTTTATGGAAATAGATTTATAAAATTACTAACTGCTTTGTAATCATTTCTTTAATATTATCATTAGTTAATATTGCGACTAGTTGTAAAGCAAACTTAATTGCAACACCGGGTGATGATGCCGTAATAATATGACCATCAATAACAACAGCTTTATTGCTAATAATTTTAGCAGTTTCTAAACCATTGAAACACTCAGGATAAACACTAATATTCTTATTATTAGCAATACCTAACAATCCTAAAATTTGCGGGGCAGCACAAATCGCGGCAATAAATTTATTTTTTTTATTAAATGTTTTTAATAAATTCATTAAATGTTCATTTTTTTGTAAATTATTAACACCCGCCGCTCCACCAGGTAAAATTAGCATCGCGTAATCATTAGCATTAGACATTTGACTAAAATAATAATCACTTTTAATAGTAATATTATTAGCACCCACAATAAAATCTTTATTTTCACTACTAATAATATCAATATTAATTTTTGCTCTTCGTAAAATATCAATAACAGTTATTGCTTCAATTTCTTCATAACCAGTTGCTAAAAAAATTGCTACTGTTGCCATTAATTAAAACCTCTTTTTTCTTAAAATATTTCAGTTAATAAAATTGTTTGTTCACGATCTGGGCCAACAGAAAATAATGCCAATGGTAAATCAACTAATTTACTAATTGTTCGTAAATAAATTTTAGCATTTTTAGGTAATTCTGCTCACGATTTTACTTTTGTAATATCCGCTTCTCAACCAGCTAATTCCATATAAACTGGTTTACATTTTTCATACTCTTCAATATCGGCCGGAATATAATTAATTTTTTCACCCTTATAAATATAAGCAACACATAATTTTAATAATTTAATATTGCTTAAAACATCTAAAAGCGTAATTGCTAATGATGTAAACCCATTAACACGACTTACATGTTGTAAAACAACAATATCTAATCAACCAATCCGGCGTGGTCGTAATGATAACGTACCATACTCTCTGCCAACTTCTCTAATTGTATGGGCCATTTCAGCATTCATTTCCGTAATTAATACACCACCACCAACACGAGTATTATATGGTTTACTAATTGCTAATATATTATTAACCATTCACGGAGCAATTCCTGCCCCAACAGCAATTGATGATGCTGACGGATTAGAACTAGTAACAAAGGGATATGTTCCGTGGTCAATATCTAGCATCACGCCTTGGGCGCCCTCAAATAATACTTTTTGATTTGCTTTAATTAAATTATTTAATAATAATGAAATATCACAAACATATTGTTTGATTACCGCATATCACTCTTGACATTGTTTTAATAAATTATCTACTATAGTAGTATGCAAATTATCTTGATATATTTGTTTTAAAATATATTCTTTAATCGCAATAACATTTTCTAATTTTGCTTTTAATGTTAATGGATTTTCTAAATCACAAATTCTAATTCCTACTCTTGCGATTTTATCTTCATATGCGGGACCAATGCCTCTTTTAGTTGTCCCGATAATATTTTTTCGCTTTGTTTCTTGATATTCATCAATTTTTAAATGATATGGCATAATGACATGGGCACGATTCGAAATTTTTAAATTACGACACGAAAAACCTTTATCTTGTAAACTTTTAATTTCTATAATTAACTTTTCTAAATTAATAACACAACCATTAGCAATAATATTGATTGCTTGCTCATTAAATATCCCTGAAGGAACTAAATTTAACTTATATTTTTCATTATTAAAAACTATTGTATGACCAGCATTATCACCACCAGCCCAGCGAACAATAACGGCACTATTTTGAGCAAAATAATCACTTATTTTGCCTTTTCCTTCATCACCTCATTGACTACCAATAATTGCTAATGTATTTTTCATTTCATTACTTCCTTTAATTATTTTATTATTACTTGTATTTTACTATAAAACTTAATTATAAATATTAATAACTCTTTCAAAATTAAAATCAACAACAAAATCATCAATAATATTTAAAACTTTATTAACTGTGTCATCAATGATTGGTTTTTCTTTATTAGTAAATTTACCTAAAACCCAAGAACTAGCATCACAAGCATTATCTTTACCAATACCAATTTTAATCCGTTTAATTTTATTATTATTTAAACTATTAATAATACTATTAATACCGTTATGACCACCACCACCACCACCACGCCGTAATTTTATAACCCCAAGTTGTAAATCAACATCATCATAAATAACAATGATGTCGGATATTGCAATTTTAAAATAATTAGTTATTGATGAAACACTATATCCTGATAAATTCATATATGTTAATGGTTTTAACAAAATAATACTTTCATTATTTTTAATCGTTTTACCATATTGACCATCCATTTTTTTATTATCTAACTTAATATTTCATTTTTTAACTAAAGCATCAATAATTTGAAAACCAATATTATGTCGCGTATTGACATATTCTTTATCAGGGTTTCCTAGACCTACAATTAATTTCATTTTTTAACCTTTCTCAAAAAAATTCATTAAATAAACAAAACTCGATAGAATGCGAGTTAATTAACTATTACTCCTGTAAATTTGATAATTTTTTTGAACGAGTGGCATATATTTCTGACAATGATTCACAATTAATAGAAGCATTAATCATCTTCGCTAAAAAACCAGCAATAGAAATTATTTTTAAACCAGTAAATTTTTTTGCTTCTAATAATTCAATTGAATTAGTAACAACAACTTCATTCACAATACCACTAGCAACAGCATGTTTTAACCGTTCAACAGCCTTACCACTAAATATTGGATGAGTTGCAGCAATATAAACAGTCTTAGCACCAGCATCTTTTAATGCTTTCGCTGCATTAACAATGGTGCCGCCAGTATCAATCATATCATCAATAATAATACAGTTTTTATCTTTAATATCACCAAGCACAAATTCAACTTCACTAACATTAGGTTCAGAGCGTTTTTTAACAACAACTGCTAATTCGCCAGGTAAATAAGTTGTTAAATGTCGCGCTCGGGTAACACCACCATGATCCGGGGATACAACAACAACATTATTAAGTTTTTTTTCTAAAAAATATTCCGCAAAATCATGACTTGACCGTAAATCATCAACAGGAATATCAAAAAAACCTTGAATTTGTGACGAATGAATGTCAACTAACATAATTCGATCAGCTCCGGCGCCAGTTAACATATTAGCTATTAATTTGGCAGTAATTGGCTGACGCCCTTTTGCTTTCCAATCTTGTCGTGCATAACCAAAATATGGAATTACAACATTAATTTTATTAGCTGATGCTCGTTTTAAAGCATCAATAAAAATTAATAATTGCATTAAATTTTCATTAACTGGAAATGATGTTGATTGAATTAAATAAATATCTTTACCACGAACCGACATTAAAGATTCAACAGAAATTTCACCATCCGCAAAATTATTTACTTTTGCTCCTTGTAAAGGAACTTTAAGAATATTACAAATTTCTTGTGCTAATTTTTTACTGGCATTCAATCCAAAAAAAGCAACATGCTCATAACTATTATTTGTCATTAAATGACCTCCTCATTAATATTATATTACCATTATCTTTAACAGAATAGTATAAATTGATAAACTGTTCAATTGTTAACTGCTCGCTTCTAATGGTTAAAGGTAAATTTAATTTTAAAATTAATGATTCAGAAATTTGTTTATGATTGGTAATCAGATTTAAATTATTAAGTAAAGTTTTTCTTTTCATAGCAAATAATTTGCGAACAAAATCATTAAATTCTCTTTCATTATCAACTTGATAATTTTTTTGTAAAGCAAAATAAACAATTCAACTATCAACATTAGGTTCAGGAAAAAAATTATGACGACTTATTTTTAAAGGAATACTAACTTTACTATAATATTGACAAATTACACTTAAATTACTATATGCTTTATTATTTGGTAAACTAGTAATTCTTTGGGCTACTTCTTTTTGCATCATTAATGTAAAACTCGTAAAATACTGAACATTATCTAATAATTTAAATAAAATTGGTGATGTTAGATAATATGGTAAATTAGCAACAATATGAATTCGTTTAATATTAACAAAATATTCTTTAATTAGTAATGATAAATTAACATTTAAAAAATCATCATTAATAAGTTTAAAATTTGCTTCATTTTTAAATTGTTCATTTAAAATTGGAATTAATTTTTTATCAATTTCAATACTAACTACTTTTTGCGCCTTTTTTAAAAGACTAGCCGTCATTATTCCTAATCCGGGTCCAATTTCTAAAATGCCATCAGTATTCTCACATCCAAAACTATTTGTAATTTGATTAACTATTTTTTCATTATTTAAAAAATTCTGTCCTCATTTTTTAACCGGATGTAAATTATATTTTAAAAGTATTGTTTGTGGTTTCATTTTCAAATCCTATAATAGTTTTTCATATCACACAATTATAACACATATTTAATGAAATATTTTAAGATTAAATTAAGGGGGTCGCGTTTAGTTTTCTTAGGTATTGCTTTAAAGAAGTAAAACAATCAGCTAATTATATTATTTAATTACTAAACTAACCTTACCTTTCTTGTTATTGTCATTTTTATTCATTACCATTTTATCATATTATTGAATTTTTGCACAATGAAAAATTATTAATTTTATTAAATTTTAACTAATATTTTTACTTACTTAAATGTAATATATTTATTTGTATATACAATTCTACCTTTATTAATTCAACTATCATCATTTTGGATTGGCAACCCTTTTTAGGACAATTTTTATATAGACATTTGTTTTCTAAAAGTAACTGGAGATAAATAATTTAAACTGCCATGTATTCTAAGATTATTGTATCAATTAATGTAATCAAATAATTCAAGTTCTAATTGTGCAAGATCATTGAATTTTCTACCATTAATAAATTTTGTTTTAAAAACTTTATAAGTTGCTTCAGCAACTGCATTATCATATGGACAACCTTTATTGCTTAATGATCTTTTAATGTTAAAGGTTATTAAAATTTCATCAATTATATTATTTTTAAACTCATTACCTCGGTCGGTATGAAATATTTCAATTTTTGATAATGGTCTAGTAATTCGCATAATAGCTTGATAAACCAACTCCGTATTTTTATTTGGTCCGGAACTATAACCAACAATCTCGCGATTATACAAATCAATTAGGAGACATACATAAAATCATTTAAAACCCACTTTTATATAAGTTAAGTCACTAACGATAATTTCATTTATTTTTCTATTATTAAAGTCTCGGTTTACAATGTTATTTACTGGATCATTATTTACTTGAATATTTTTGCATTTAAGTCTTGTTTTTGTGTACTTTGATATCAAATTATTGTTTTTCATAATGTTTCTAATTTTGTGTCTAGATAGGTTAATACTTTTATGAGCTAATAATACTTTGATTTTTCGAGCTCCATAGACTTGGCGGCTTTCGTTAAATGCACTGATAATTTCTTGATTATAATTATTCACTATTTTCCTTGTGTATTTATTAATTTGATAATAGTAATTGGATTTTGAAATATTTAATAATTTACACATTTTTCTTATCGAATATTTTTTCTTATTGCTATTAATTATTGTTATTTTTTGGCCATTATCAGTGCGGCTTGCTTTAAAATGTCATTTTCCATTTTCAAGTCTTTAAGTTCTTTTCGTAAAATTATTATTTCATTTTCTTCTAGTATGCGATTGTCTTTTGCTTTAAATGAACCAGAATTATTATAATTTTTAACTCAACTATAAATAGTTGGTTTTGGTAAATTATATTCTTTCCATAAATTAATAACACTTTTGCCATTTTTGTATAGCATGGACAATTTGTTTTTTAAATTCTTCAGAGTGTGAGGTTTTATTTCCCATTTTTATATTCCTTCTTTCTTAATAATTTCGAAGTCTATATAATTATGGTCCAACTTATTGTAGCCTATCCAATCATCATTTTTCTTATTATATTTATTTCATAATGAATTTTTATATATTTCTTTTCTGATTTCTATTTCTGAATTAATATTTTCATTAATGTAATGTAATACATTTAATTTGTTTAAATTTGCCATTCTTAAATGTAATGGGTTATTCAAATTCTTATGATGATATATTTTTGCTCTATATCCTAATTGTTGTTTTACTAAATGCGATACATCACCTTCAATGCTACAACCGATATTTCATTCTAAATTTTGATGATGAATACCTTGCTTATTATTACTGAAATAATTACTCGCCTTTCTTAAATTTATTTTAATATCTTTATTTAATTCATTTTTAGCAACATTACGAATGTTTTTGATTAATTCTTGATGATTTCCATCCCTATATAATTTAATTCAACTATTTAGTGTTACTTTACGATTTTCAAAAATAATATTAAATGCCGTTTGTTTTAATTTTTTAATAGCATGATAACCATCTAAAATATATCTAACATTACCAAAACTATTGGCAATTTCTCTAATTCAAGTATCACCATCGCCACAAACAATTATTTTGTCATAATTAATATTTACATAATGTTTTTGTAATTCCTTAATTAATAAATCACGATAATTCATCGTATTTATTCGTTTACCAACTTTTAACATTAGAAAATGACCTCGTTTGTTTTCTAATTCTCTACGAGCATTTTTGTATTTTTTTTCTTTATGTCCGGTATGAAAAGTAACCAAACGAATTCTTTGGTTTTTTGTTTATAACTTTCTGATCTAATGTCGCTAAAAATGTTTCATCTAGCTGAATATATAAATCCTTATTTTTGACATCAATTCTAGTTTTAGTTTCTTTTTCTGCTAATTGAAAATATTCAGCAATATCGTATTTATTTAAAATATTTGAAATACTACCTTTTGAAATATAACAATGATTTAGAGCATCTAAAACATTACGATACCGTTTACCGTCACCTAAAAGACTTAAAACTTTAAATTGAACATCAAAATAAATGCGTTGTTTGGGCAATAAACCAATTTCTTTATCTAGTAAACATACATATTCAAATTTACCTGATTTTTGATTTCAATATTTATATCGGCGTCGTTTAAAAGTGACATCACCAAAAATTGTAATAATTGTTCTTGATGCAAAATGAACTACTTTATAACCTTGTTTTAACCGATAATGATATTTATATAAGTATTCATCTAATTTTTCATATTCGTTGGCTAATTGTTCACATTTATTGGTGTACATATTTTTATGGGTTGTAAATAAGCTGAATCAATGCTTGTTTTCTGGGGTTTTTACATTATTATTAATTTTTAACATAAAAAATCACCTTTCTTTGGTAGTAATTTTAACAAAGTTAAATTTCGTTAGTTTATTTTTTGTTTTTAAAATAAATGCTTTTCTAGAATTAGTATTCAACAACCTTGAAAAATGATAGAAATTATTATTTAATTATTTATAATTAATTTGTATTAATTAAACTTTATAAATTTAAGAAGGGGTTGAGTGATTACTATAAAAATTTATTAATTAGCAAAAATTCATGAAAAGGATTTGATAAATTATGAAAAAATTATTAGCAACATTAACAAGTATCAGTACAATCGGAAGTATAATGCCGATGATATTGGCCAATGTTCCAACAAAAACAGAAAATAATAATTTACAGGCCGGCAATTTAGAAAGCAATAAAATAGAAACACTATCTACAAATGATTATTTAGAATTTAATAATAAAATAATTAAAAAAGTTGATGTATTACCAGAACTTGAAGAAGTTAAAGAATCAATTTTAAATAATTATTTTATTAAAGATAATAATTTTTATTTTCTAAAACAAGATAATAATATTCCAGAAAAAATAAATGGCATAGAAAGTGAAATTAATTCTTGAAATAAGGTTATCTTTAATGATAAAAAAAATAATTTTTATATTGGGACAAATGATGGATTATATACATTAAAATATGGTGAAACAACAGCAATTAAATTAAATATAACAAATGATATTAATATTGATTTTGGTATTATTGATAATAACGATAATATTTACATCGGAACAGATGGAGAAAATAGTTCATTAAGTGAATCATTATATATAATAAAAAATAATGTATTAGTTAGAATTAATGGAATTGAACAAACTCTTGGATCGTATCCTGGTGAAAGTAGTGAAAGTAATAGAATTGCTATAGATAGTAAAAATAATGTTTATGTTGTAGGATATAGTAAAATTATATATATATTATAAAATCTGGTGAAGCAACTGCTACTAAAATTCGAAATATTGATGTTAATGATGGTAGCGTTAGTTCTGTTGTTATTGATAGTCAAGACAACGCATATTTTCGAACTAATAATGCCCTTTATATTTTAAAATACAAAGAAAATATTATAAATAAAATTATTCAAACAGAAGATAATTTTAATTATTTCCTTTTTATTGATAATAATGATAATGTGTATTTTAAATTAAAAAATGAAATTTTTGTATTAAAAACAAAAAAAATAAAGCTTTTTGAAATTATAAAATCAGCAGAATATATTAACACCAGTGATAATAATATAATAGTTAAAAACAACAATTTATATTTCATAAAAAATAATATAGCTTTTATTTTAAAAAAAATAAAACAATACCAATTAAAATAAATAGCAACAATCAAGAAGTTTTTTCATTGACTATAGATAATAATGAGAATATTTATCTTCTTTTTTTCGATAACGAAAGATTGTCTCCATTTCTTTTAAGAAAAAACACTAATATACCAATCAAAATTAATGGTGTTACTGGGCACACTAGTCATATTTTTGCTGATAATAACAATAATATATATGTTGGTTCAAGGAAATGGTTTATATATGTTAAAATCTGGCGAAACAACTGCTACTAAAATTAAAATTACAAGCAGTCAAATTAGCTCATTTGTTTTTGATAAAAATAATAATTTATATTTTGCAACAGATTATGATGGTGCTTTTGTTTTAAAATCTGGCGAAACAACTGCTACTAAAATTAAAGGAATTAATAAAAAATATGGAAGTTTTGTTAACCTTTATAAGGATAAAAAATATGATATAATTTACTTCAAAACCGGGGGTGGATTATATAAATTAAATGGAGGAGAAAATAAACTATCTAAAATTATTGAAGGAAAAACTCTAGAACCATTATTTTTTACAAGTGATTATAATCATCATACTTACTATAAAGATTTTTTTGATAAAAATATTTATTTTTTAAAAAAAGATCAAATATTACCAAATAAAATAAATGGAATAAATAACAATGTAATTTCAATAGAAACAGATAAAAAAAATAATGTTTATTTTATAACAAATGATGGTGTATATACATTAAAATCCGGTGAAATAAATGTGACTAAAATTAGTAATATTACTAATATTATTACAACATTTTCATATAATGATGATACTATTTATTTAATAAAAAATAGTAAAATATATATAATAAAAAACAAAGAAATAATAACTTCAATAGAAATTGATAAAATTATTGAAAACATTTCTTATAATATCTTTAGGGATGATTATTGTAATTTATATTTTTTTTCTTCAAAGTCATTATCTTTAATTAAAATTAAATTATCTCTTAATAAAGATATTAAAAAAACAAAATTAAAAGAAATTATAGATAATAATGATGAAACAATTTTAAATACTATAAATTATTTAAATTTTGAAAATGATTATTTTTTGAATTTAAATAAAATAAAAATCATTAATAAAACACCAACTTCGGCAAAAATTGAAGCAACAAAAGGAAAATATCGTGGCGAAGTTACTGTTAATTATAAAATTAAAAATAAAGATGAAATTAATAATATTGATTTAAATGACTTATTAAAAAAAACAGTTTATTTTGATTTTATAGATAAAAGCTTTTATTCTATTGCTAAAATTAAAGAAATAAAAGATATTAATATTGATAACTTAGTATTTTCTGAGATTGAAGTATCAAGTACTTCAGATTCGTTAAAATCAATCGATGAAAAAGCTGTTTGTTTTAAACCAATTAATTTTCCTAACACTTCTTCTCCGGGTGCACAAAAAATTAAAGTACCGTCATGTAGTTATGAAACTAAAGCAAAATATTTATTTCAAATCACCACAGGGTTAAAGATAAATAACTTCAAAAATATAGCTAAGGGATGAAATTTAAATATTGATGATGAAATGATATTAACTGATTTTACAAGTTCAAATAAAAAAGCTTCTGAAATTAAAAATACATTATCAAAGGATTTTAATTTATCAAACACAAATAAACAAGAACAAGAATTAATTTTAAATCGTGATTTGTTGCATTCGCCAGAACAAGAATTATCTGTGGAGCCAAAACAACGTCTTATATCCCAATATGTAATCAGATTACTTTCAATTAAAACTAATTTAGATTTAAAACAAAAAATTAACGGAATAATTACTGCTAAAATAATTGATGATAATAACGAAGAACAAACAATCACCTTATCAATTACAGAGGCAATGCAAATATTACAAAAATATAGTTTATTACCCAATGAAATTACTATAGATAAAAACAATGATAAAATAACATTTAACGGTGAAGCATTTTTTTTCATCAGAAAGAGAAGGGTCGGTAAGAACAAATACAGTTACTACTATAGTATAAGGTTTTATAAAAACGATATTAGCTATTTAGAACAATAACTTTAATTAAAACAAGCACAACAAGTTTAAATTTATTATGATAAAATAGGAACAATGTTCAAACCAGTAATTAATTAAAATTACTGGTTTTTATTTTGTCAAAATAGAAAAAATGAAAAAGTTGTTTAAGAGTATTGTCATTATAGACAACCGCCTTTCTTAATAATGATTTTAACAGTTTTTAAATTTAGTTAACTTATTTTTCTGTTTTAATGATAAATGTTTTTCTAGGATTTATTCCTATTCTATATCCGTTTGAGTGATCATAGTAATTTATTGTCATTTCTAATTGGATAGACTTTTGGATTTTGTATGTTTTTCTATTGTTATTTTGATTGATTATTTTGCCATATTTTCTTGCTAAATCTTCAATATTTTTTCTTTTTTCATTGTTTTTTGAAAAAACAGGAGTTATAAATTCAAGTTTATCATTTGTGGGTTTTGGTCTTTCTTTAAGTACTTCTTCAAGATTTTTTTTATTTATAATTATAGGAACTTTTATTATTATTTTTAATTCATCATGATGTTGTTGTTGAATATTCTCGATTTCAACTTCTTTTAAATTGTCAAGTTCAACTTCTTTTTCG
Source organism: Spiroplasma endosymbiont of Agriotes lineatus (assembly GCF_964019485.1). Classification (GTDB taxonomy): domain Bacteria; phylum Bacillota_I; class Bacilli_A; order Mycoplasmatales; family Nriv7; genus Nriv7. The sequence goes on along the minus strand of NZ_OZ026448.1, from coordinate 375,887 downwards.
TAAATTTGATTTTTAATTATTGGTGGTGTTAGTGATTTATTTATTGTATTATTACAAGCAGTTACGAGTAATGTTGCTAATTCCGAGAGAATTAGTATATTTAAAAATTTCATAATTTTAACTTCTTTATATATATATATATATTACACGAAAATTCTTAATATCATTAGAAAAATGGCAAAACCAATTAAAAATTGAAAGGTATAGTAAAAAGCTGGTACTGTTTTAAAAACTGGAAAAATCGCGGTTGAAAAGTTAACTGTTGCTTTTGCAATAATTACTAACGGACGTAAAATTGTAATGATTTGTGACGCTGTCAGCATTCAGTTTATCATTTTGATACCAGCATTTTGAATGGCGCATCCAATATCATTAAAAGTTGGTATTCATCGTCCAGAATATTTGCAATTTGCCGGTGGAATTAAATCATCTCATTCTGAGTTGGTTGAACCGTCAGGAATAAAGGCCGTGGAATTTAATACATTAAAGTCATAAATTTTAAAATTGTAATTAGAGATGTTGCCTTTGTGATAAAGCGGAAAAGTTAAGGTAAAAATATTAATACCGTAGCGAATATCAATATCGGTATTGAGATAATTAATACTGTTAGCGATTTTGTTGGTCGGCAAGGTAATCAATTTATTATCATAGGATTTAAGGACATTAAAATCAATTTGATAAATGCTATTGTTGTTTTTAATGGCATTAAAATTTTCTTGGTGCGTTTTTTTATCAAAAGTAAAAAAATAACTTCTTAGTAATAATTCTGAATTACCAGTAACATTGATTAAATATTTTTTAGGATAAAAGGTAATTAATGAGCGATAAAAGAAACCGATTTGAATAAAATAATCTTTGTTGTAATTATCCACACCCTTAAAATCAATTTCGGTATAAGTTTTTTCGTCCATGTCAAAAGTCGCGTAAAATAAATTAGCAAAAAAATTGCCAAGGATTTCGTAGATTTCGTCAAAAGCATTTTTGTAATTGCTGTTGTTAATATTAGGAATGTTGTTTTTAAAATAAAGGTAAATGTCATTTCGTAAATCAGGGTCATAGCGTAAAAAACTAAATCTAACATTGAGGTAATTTAGTGCGCCGAAAAGGTACTTAATTAAGTAATAATCGTTATCCTTTTTGGTGTCGTATTTTCAGATTTCACTCTCACCGTGTAATAATTGTAAATAATTATTTCCAGCAATTAGAGTTTTATTAAATGTCTTAATTTTCAAAACATTCTCATTTACTATATTTTTATCACTAGAAGTTTTATGATAAAAATAGTTCTCATCTTTAAAGCCGTGATTTTTAATCGTAAATTCTTTGTAATAACCTTTTTCTAAGGTGTCAATGAAATTAAAAACTGGTGTTCAATAAAGATAAGAGTAATTGAATTTGTCAAAATCACCACGATGAATCATTAAATAATCAAGGTTATCAACAATATCATTATAGTTGTGGTTACCGTCAAAATTAATAGTTATACTTGGCAAGCCAATGTCGGTTGTATCTTTTTCTGTTTTAATGATAAATGTTTTTCTAGGATTTATTCCTATTCTATATCCGTTTGAGTGATCATAGTAATTTATTGTCATTTCTAATTGGATAGACTTTTGGATTTTGTATGTTTTTCTATTGTTATTTTGATTGATTATTTTGCCATATTTTCTTGTTAAATCTTCAATATTTTTTCTTTTTTCATTGTTTTTTGAAAAAACAGGAGTTATAAATTCAAGTTTATCATTTGTAGGTTTTGGTCTTTCTTTAAGTACTTCTTCAAGATTTTTTTTATTTATAATTATAGGAACTTTTATTATTATTTTTAATTCATCATGATGTTGTTGTTGAATATTCTCGATTTCAACTTCTTTTAAATTGTCAAGTTTAACTTCTTTTTCGTAAATTTGATTATTTTGTCTTTTTTTTCTAATTATTGATTCTGTTGTTGTTTTATCATTGTTAATGTTTCAGGGAATGATAAAAATGTTATTGAAACTAATAATTATCATGGTAAATATTTTCATAAACATTTTTATCACTCCTTTTTAAAATATTTTATTTCTCGTTGTTCTTTTTTCTTTAATTTTTTTAATAAGTCACTCAATACCACAATTTATAATTACAGCTAATGTGATGCATATATCTAAATATCCTAGTATCATAAGTGAAATTAATGCTTCAAATTTTTCATATAATAATTTCAAATCATTAATTTCCAATTTTAAAAATGGAATGAAAAAGATAGTAATCATAAAAATGTAAGGTAAAATTCTCCATCAATATCTTTTTAAAGAATTAATGAGTTTGTTTGATTTCATTTTTCAAGGCTCTTTTTGCTTTAATTTTTTGAATAATCAAACGAATTAATTTTTTAAATTTAATTACAAAATATATTGCTCCGCCTCATCAAAAAACAAATATTCCTGCTAGCATAATACCACTATTGAATTTGCCAAAGAATTTAACCATTTGTTCATTCATAAAATTATTAAATTCATCACTTGTTCCGGTTATTCATTTAGTATTGATTGCTGTTAATACACAAAGTAATAAGCTTATAAAAATGAAAATGATACTTAATACTATTTTTAACCACTGCTTTTTAAAAGAATTTTTAATTCTTAATTTTAATGGCATCTTTTCTTTTGAATTATCTTTTTTAAATAATTTTATTAAAAGTTTTTTCATTTTAACTCTCCCTTCATATTTTTTATCGTCCTTTAATCACCATAAATAAGGCAATAAGTACACAAGTAACACCAAGAATAGTAAAGATTGGGTGTTGCGAAAATGTTCGTGCCATTGGTTTAAAATAGTTCTAAAATTGTTAAATTGCTAGTAATAAACTTTTGGAAATTGGCAAGCCCTTCGCTAATATAGTTCGTTAAAGTTTCAAAATGACTACCTGCTAATAATCCAAGAACAGTTATTAAGATAAAAATAATAATTAGTTTAAACATTGTTAGTTACCTTGTTTGGTTTTTATTGGTTTTACTTGCTTTTTAACTTTTCCTCACACACTTAACCGCCCCTTATTTTTAACAGCATATTGGCGTTGTTTTTCTAAATTAACTTGTTGACCACCAAACCCAAGGATAATTGCCATAAGAAATTCTGCTGCCGGTGTTAAGAATAAAGGAAATATTAGTTGAATATTCGTTCCCGGCACTTCAAGACTTCAAATTAAATCAAAAACTTTATAAAGCATTTGGGCGAGAAAGTCGGCCATTTTTGCGAGATTTTCCATTTTTTATTATTCCTTTTCTTTCATTTTTCTTAAAAATTTGCTAAATTTATCCATTTTTAAATATTCCAAGTCTTCTAAATCAATTGCTGTGTCATTATAGTATTTGTCTTCATAGTCAGGATTCACTTTTGCATTTAAGTAATCTCTTAAAAACGCTAGGTAAAAAGAATTGTAAGTGTTTAATATCGGTAAAGGAATTTTTAGTTTAAAAAAATAAATATCAAGTTCAGGAATATCGCGATATTTAATGCGACGACCCTTTTTACTATTTTTAGCATCAATTAAGGTGTTTGTGTTTCGTCAGCGTTCATATTCTTCAATGCTCGTAAACGTACCATAAATGACTTTTAAGTAGGGACGAAAAATATTAACGGGTTTTTTACGAATGCCCACAATCACATTATTGGCAATATCACGAACTTTAACTCAAATATGTTTATCTCTTTGACCACTAGCGAGAACAATATGACCAAAATGGCGTGCCAGAGCGAAATATTCTTGAATACCGGTTTCTTCGTTTTTGGTATTATTTTTTTCTCAATCCGTTCCTTCTAAAAATAAGTTGGTTTCATCTCACAAAAGTAAGGTTTTGTCTGGCAATACTGGATAATCAAAGTCTAATAATCCCATATGTCCTAAACTTAATTTTTGGGTTTCTAGTAATGGAAAGGTTGAGGCGATATGATATTTCTTCTTTTTTAGTAATTTTGATGCGTATACTAAAAAGGCAATTTTTCCAGTTCCTAATGAACCAATCACAATATTTAATGGTGAATTTTTTAAGAAATTAATAACTTTGTTAATTTGTGTTAAATTACCGATTTTAAAAAGAAAAATTAAAATACAACCTGCTAAAAATAAATAGCTTACAATGTTTTTAAAATAACCGTTGTAAATATATCAAATTGCTCCGCAATGTCATAAAATTAAAAATGAGGTGCGATTTAATTCAATAAAATGATTATTTTTTTCTATTATTCATTTGCAAAATTTCATCTTGCACCTCACTTTTTTTTGTTAGCAGACCTGCACCAGGTAATTTTTCAAACATTTTAAAGCAAATAAAGAATATTGCCAAAATAAATGGAAAAATGAAGATTCAGTAGTCAGCAAAGAAGTTACCGATTTGTGGCATATTAACAGCAATAATTTCCCACATTTTAGTAAACGCTGTTATAATTGCATTTCATAATTTAGTCATCGCGTCACTAGCTGTTATTTTTGTTACTGCTGGTGCTTCTGTTAAGAAAGTTCCAATCACATAATCACCACCCCCCCTTTCTTTTTTAAAACATTCATCATTTATATTCAAAGTTTTTTTAAATTTGTTAAAATACGATTAACCTTAACACGATTGTATTTTTTCCCTATCTAAATACTGATATGGTTTTTCAAAGTAGCATTAAAATAAATCACACTATAATCGCGGTTAAGAATCAAAAAGCAATGTTTGATATTAAAAGTCAAAGTAGTGCTTTGGTTAGGTCGCGTTTAGTTTTCTTAGGTATTTTTTAAAAAAGAAAAAATAATCATTTACTATAAATTATTTCAATATGCAAATTAAGTATATATTTCTTATGTATGATTTTTGTTGTAAAAACTTATTTTAATGTTGTTTTTATAAGCGTTTTCCTTGGTTTTTATAACTTTTTATTGAGATTATGTTTGTTGATATTAAATATTTTGTTTTATTATTTATTTTCTAAATAAAATGATAATTAAGTTGTCGTTGCTTGTCATTAAAAATTATTTAAACCTTTTCCTACCTAACAAAACTTTATGCGCCCTTGCATTTTAAAAAAACAAAATAAAAATACGAAATTATTCGTATTTTTAAATTTTAAATTAAACCAATTTATTATCTTTCATTGCTTTTTTAATGCCAGCAATCGCAACATCAGCATCTTTACCAATTGCTTCAATTTCTACTTCTGTTCCTGTTTTAACTCCTAAAGCCATAATATTCATAATTGACTTTAAATTTCCTTCACAACCATTAACTTTAATTTTAATAGTAGAACTATATTTCGAAGCTTCTTTAACAATAATCGCGGCAGGTCGTGCATGCATCCCAATTGGATCAGCAATTTTAGCTTTAAATGATGACATTTTTATTTCTCCTTTAATTTTTTTACATCAATAAATAATAAATTAATAAATGTAAATTAATACTAACATAAACGGCAATTAAAAACTAGATATCTAATCTTCCCCGGGTCGCGTTTAGTTTTCTTAGGTATTGCTTTGAAGAAGTAAAACAATCATCCAATTATATTATTTAATTACTAAACTAACCATATCTTCCTTGTTATTTTTATTTTTATTCGTTACCATTTTATCATATTATTGAATTTTTACACAATAAAAAATTATTAATTTTATTAAATTTTAACTAATATATATTAATTTATATTTTTACTTACTTAAATCGGGCGCATAAAGTTTTGTTGGGCGGGAAAAGATTTGAATAAGTATTAAGGCATTCAGCAATGATTGTCTTTTTATTTTATAAGGTGTTAAAAATTTGTTCTTTAAAAATTAAATACAAGCGAATTAATAATGTTGGTATGTATTAAAGCATGATAAATTGTGAGGGTCGCCATAACCAAAAGAAGTTTACCGGTTAATAGATAACATCCTATTAGCTATAGCAATTTGTTTCGTTTTGCAATAAAAAAATGAATGGGGCGGATTTCCTAAAAATATACACGCTATTAAATTAGTTCCAAGGGGGAAGGGGGGGGCGAATGTTAAAATGTAGAAATTTCTATATAAGGGGGGGTGTGCGGGTATACTATGTTTAAAATTATTAAAATCTTTATCTAATTAAAAAGCAAAATTTACTAGCAAAGCTTTTTAAACACTTAAATCTGCGATATTTAAGTGTTTAAAAACTAAGTTAATTAACTTAGTTAATGATGAAAGGAACTTTATTATGAAAAACATTGAAAACATTTTCTTAAATACTAAAAAATATCTTTTAAAAGAAACGCAAAACGCAATGCTTATTAAAGCACCAAAAATACCATGATTTAATGAACAAATCGGCATTTGGTTTCCAAAACGATTTGTTTATAAAGGAAAATATGAAAATTCGATTTGCATCAGAATAATAAAAGATAGTAAATATCAAATAATTTCAATTAATCAAAAAGAAAATGAAACCAAATTAATTAAAGGCCAAGAATTATTAAGCTTCTTCGTTGCCAAAAAAGAAAACAACAAAAAAGATATAAATTATAACTATTTTAAAGGAGTTTAAAAATGAATATTGCGATTAGACTAATATTTATTATTATCAGTATCATGCTATTGGCATATTTTGCTTATAAAATTTATGCCAAAATAAAAATGCGAATTAAATATAAAAATGCCATTAAAAATAATACTGGTAATTTCACAAAAGACGAAAAAGTATTTATTGCTCGCTTTGAAAAATGAGTTAAATCTCCTAATTCAAAAGAAAATAATGAGAATAAAAAATAATGTTTTGAGAAATTATTATGGAATTCTTAAAACTGTTTGTTTCGATAGAAAAAATGCCTGCATAAGTCGCGTTTATTGTCGGATTAATTATTATCATTGCTTTTATTTTCGTCTTAATTTCAATTATGTATTTACCAATAAAAATGATTTTTGAGCGATAAAAAATGACAGTAAATTTAAAAGAATTTAATTGAGAACAAATTAAACAAAATTTCTGAGATTTATTTATTCAAATTACAACTATTCCGGCTCATATTAATATTAGTGGCGGTAAAGAAATTGATTTAACCAAAGCACCACTTTGACTTTTAATATCAAACATTGCTTTTTGATTCTTAACCGCGATTATAGTGTGATTTATTTTAATGCTACTTTGAAAAACCATATCAGTATTTAGATAGGGAAAAAATACAATCGTGTTAAGGTTAATCGTATTTTAACAAATTTAAAAAAACTTTGAATATAAATGATGAATGTTTTAAAAAAGAAAGGGGGGGTGATTATGTGATTGGAACTTTCTTAACAGAAGCACCAGCAGTAACAAAAATAACAGCTAGTGACGCGATGACTAAATTATGAAATGCAATTATAACAGCGTTTACTAAAATGTGGGAAATTATTGCTGTTAATATGCCACAAATCGGCAACTTCTTTGCTGATTACTGAATCTTCATTTTTTCATTTATTTTGGCAATATTCTTTATTTGCTTTAAAATGTTTGAAAAATTACTTGGCGCAGTCCGCTAACAAAAAAAAGTGAGGTGCAAGATGAAATTTTGCAAATGAATAATAGAAAAAAATAATCATTTTATTGAATTAAATCGCACCTCATTTTTAATTTTATGACATTGCGGAGCAATTTGATATATTTACAACGGTTATTTTAAAAACATTGTAAGCTATTTATTTTTAGCAGGTTGTATTTTAATTTTTCTTTTTAAAATCGGTAATTTAACACAAATTAACAAAGTTATTAATTTCTTAAAAAATTCACCATTAAATATTGTGATTGGTTCATTAGGAACTGGAAAAATTGCCTTTTTAGTATACGCATCAAAATTACTAAAAAAGAAGAAATATCATATCGCCTCAACCTTTCCATTACTAGAAACCCAAAAATTAAGTTTAGGACATATGGGATTATTAGACTTTGATTATCCAGTATTGCCAGACAAAACCTTACTTTTGTGAGATGAAACCAACTTATTTTTAGAAGGAACGGATTGAGAAAAAAATAATACCAAAAACACGAAGAAACCGGTATCCAAGAATATTTCGCTCTGGCACGCCATTTTGGTCATATTGTGCTTGCTAGCGGTCAAAGAGATAAACATATTTAAGTTAAAGTTCGTAATATTGCCAATAATGTGATTGTGGGCATTCGTAAAAAACCCGTTAATATTTTTCGTCCCCACTTAAAAGTTGTCTATGGTACTGTTACGAACATTGAAGAATATGAACGCTGACGAAACACCTTAATTGATGCTAAAAATAGTAAAAAGGGTCGTCGCATTAAATATCGCGATATTCCTGAACTTGATATTTATTTTTTTAAACTAAAAATTCCTCTACCAATACTTAACACTTACAATTCTTTTTACCTAGCATTTTTAAGAGATTACTTAAATTCAAAAGTGAATCCTGACTATGAAAACAAATACTATAATGACACAGCAATTGATTTAGAAGACTTAGAATACTTAAAAATGGATAAATTTAGCAAATTTTTAAGAAAAATGAAAGAAAAGGAATAATAAAAAATGGAAAATCTCGCAAAAATGACCGACTTTCTCGCTCAAATGCTTTATAAGGTCTTTGACTTAATTTGAAGTTTAGAAGTGCCGGGAACGAATATTCAATTAATATTTCCTTTATTCTTAACACCGGCAGCAGAATTTCTTATGGCAATTATCCTTGGGTTTGGTGGTCAACAAGTTAATTTAGAAAAACAACGCCAATATGCTGTTAAAAATAAGGGGCGGTTAAGTGTGTGAGGAAAAGTTAAAAAGCAAGTAAAACCAATAAAAACCAAACAAGGTAACTAACAATGTTTAAACTAATTATTATTTTTATCTTAATAACTGTTCTTGGATTATTAGCAGGTAGTCATTTTGAAACTTTAACGAACTATATTAGCGAAGGGCTTGCCAATTTCCAAAAGTTTATTACTAGCAATTTAACAATTTTAGAACTATTTTAAACCAATGGCACGAACATTTTCGCAACACCCAATCTTTACTATTCTTGGTGTTACTTGTGTAATTATTGCCTTATTTATTGTAATTAAAGGACGATAAAAAATATGAAAGGAGAATAAAAATGAAAAAACTTTTAGCAAAATTATTTAAAAAAGATAATTCAAAAGAAAAAATGCCATTAAAATTCAAAATTCAAAATTCTTTTAAAAAGCAGTGGTTAAAAATATTATTAAGTATCATTTTCATTTTTATAAGCTTATTACTTTGTGTATTAACAGCAATCAATACTAAATGAATAACCGGAACAAGTGATGAATTTAATAATTTTATGAATGAACAAATGGTTAAATTCTTTGGCAAATTCAATAGTGGTATTATGCTAGCAGGAATATTTGTTTTTTGATGAGGCGGAGCAATATATTTTGTAATTAAATTTAAAAAATTAATTCGTTTGATTATTCAAAAAATTAAAGCAAAAAGAGCCTTGAAAAATGAAATCAAACAAACTCATTAATTCTTTAAAAAGATATTGATGGAGAATTTTACCTTACATTTTTATGATTACTATCTTTTTCATTCCATTTTTAAAATTGGAAATTAATGATTTGAAATTATTATATGAAAAATTTGAAGCATTAATTTCACTTATGATACTAGGATATTTAGATATATGCATCACATTAGCTGTAATTATAAATTGTGGTATTGAGTGACTTATTAAAAAAATTAAAGAAAAAAGAACAGTGAAAAATAAAATATTTTAAAAAGGAGTGATAAAAATGTTTATGAAAATATTTGCCGTGTTAATTATTGGTTTCAATAACATTTTCATCATTCCCCAAAACATTAAAAATGACAAAATAACAACACAATCACTAATTAGAAACAAAAGAGAAAGCAAGGAAACTTATGAATTAAACTTAAAAAAAGGATTTGTTTACTTAGTAAAAAATAGATGAAAAAAAACCTACTATTGATATAAAACGGGATTTATATATACATACACAACAATGACCAATAAATATGCCAAACTGAATAAAAATTAATACAATATCACCAATTAACAAAAAGAAAATACATAGCATAATAGATAATTACCACGCAAAAAATGAAAATATTTTTGATGAACTTACAAAACTCAACTTTAATATCAAGTATGAATAAATTGAAAACGGTAATATTCAAAAAAAGGAAATCGTTAATCTAGGGCGCATAAAGTTTTGTTAGGTAGGAAAAGGTTTAAATAATTTTTAATGACAAGCAACGACAATTTAATTACCATTTTATTTGGAAAATAAATAATAAAACAAAATATTTAATATCAACAAACATAATCTCAATAAAAGATTATAAAAACTAAGGAAAAAGCTTATAAAAATAACATTAAAATAATTTTTTATAACAAAAATCATACATAAGAAATATATACTTAATTTGCATATTGAAATAATTTATAGTAAATGATTATTTTTTCTTTTTTTAAAAATACCTAAGAAAACTAAACGCGGCCCCCTAAATTATAAAAAGATGTAATTTGTTTTTATTTGTTGTAAAATTAATAGGGAAAATTAATAAATTTGAGAAGGTGAAATTGATGAAAGGAAGAGTTGTTATTGGTATGAGCGGGGGGGTGGATTCTTCCGTTGCGGCATATTTATTAAAACAACAAGGATATGATGTTATTGGATTGTTTATGCGTAATTGAGATTCATTAGTAAATAATGATATTTTAGGAAATAAATCGATTAACGATGCTATTTGTCCAATGCAAGTTGATTATTTAGATGCCAAAAAAGTTGCTGAACAATTAAATATTGATTTATATCGTGTTAATTTTGTTGAAGAATATTGACAATATGTTTTTACCTATTTTTTAGAAAAATATGAAGGGGGGAGAACACCCAATCCTGATATTTTATGTAATAAATATATTAAATTTTCTGCTTTTTTAAATTATGCGTTGGAAAAGTTAAATGCTGATTATATTGCCATGGGACATTATGCTAAAGTTAAATATAATGATGAAACAAAAAAATATGAATTATTAAAAGCAAAAGATGAAACAAAAGATCAAACTTATTTTTTATCGCAATTAAATCAAGAACAGTTAGCAAAAACTATTTTTCCTTTAGGCGATATTAAAAAAGTAGAAGTTAGGCAATTAGCTAAGAAATTAAATTTAGTAACAGCTAATAAAAAAGATTCAACAGGAATTTGTTTTATTGGTAAAAGGAATTTTAAACAATTTTTACAAAATTATATTCCTGCCCAAGTTGGTAATATTGTTGATATTAAAAGTAATAAAGTTATTGGGACACATCAAGGGATTATGTATTATACGATTGGCCAAAGAAAAGGCATTGATTTATCAGGAATGAATAATCGTTATTTTGTTGTTGGTAAAGATTATTATCAAAAAATTCTTTTTGTTGTTAGTGGTAGTGATAAGGAATGATTATGAGCTAATGGTTGTTTAGTTACTGATGTTAACTGAATTAATAATTCTTTACCATTATTAAATTTACCGATTAAAGCAAAGTTTCGTTATCAACAAATTTCTTATGATGTTAAATTATTATTATTAGATAATAATTGTGTTAATGTTGTTATTGCAAATAAGGTAAGAGCTATTACTCCGGGGCAAGTTGCAGTATTTTATCAAGGTGATGTTTGTTTGGGTAGTGGAGTAATTGATAAAGTATTTAATGATAATAAATTATTAAATTATTTATAAGTTATTCATATTAGGAGGATTTAATGTTAAAAAAATTAAAAGATAAAATCTTATCTAAAAGCTCTTTAAAATATGAAAAAGGGTTGAATAAATCCCGAAAATCCTTTTTACAAAAATTACATATTTTAGTTACTAAGTATCGTGTTATTGATGAAAAATATTTTGAAGAATTAGAAAATACATTAATTTTAGCTGATATTGGTGTTAAAATGGCATTGCAAATTGTTAATGAAATTAAAAATGAAGTTAGAATTAATAATATTAAGAATCCAGAAATAATTAATGAACTTATTATTGATAAGATGTTTGCTATTTATGCTAGTAATTCGTTTATTACAACGACTTTAAATGTTTTGGATAATCAATTAAATGTTATTTTGGTTGTTGGTGTTAATGGTGCCGGTAAAACAACATCAATTGCTAAATTAGCTTATTTGCTATTACAACAAAATAAAAAAATTTTATTAGTAGCTGGGGATACTTTTAGAGCTGGTGCTGTTGAACAATTATCGCAATGAGCAAAACGCTTGCAAGTGCCAATTGTGGTGCCTAGTAAAGAACAACAAGACCCCGCTAGTGTTATTTATACTGGTATTAAAAAAGGTCAAGAATTAGAAGTTGATGTTGTTCTTTGTGATAGTGCGGGAAGGTTACAAACTAAAACTAATTTAATGAATGAATTAAATAAAATATATAAAGTTATTCAAAAGGTAATCATTGAGGCCCCTCATGAAACATTATTAGTAGTTGATGCCACAACAGGACAAAATGGCATTTCCCAAGCAAAAAACTTTACCGAAGCGGCCCCAGTTACGGGAATTATTTTAACCAAGATGGATGGTTCTTCTAAGGGGGGGGTTATTTTAGAGATTAAAGAAAGTTTAAATATTCCTGTAAAATATATTGGTCTTGGTGAAAAAATTGATGATTTAGAAGAATTTGATTTAGAGAAATATATTCAAGGATTAACAAAAGAAGTTACGAGTAGATAGGATAAGGATGAGAATTTGAGATCTTAGTAAGACTAATGAATTAAATTTATTATATGATTTATATAGTAAGTTATTAACACAGAAACAACAAAAATACTTTTCGCTTTATTTAATGGAAAATTTTTCATTACAAGAAATTGCTAATGAATTAAATGTTTCTCGTAGTGCTGTTCACGATGCTATTAGTAAGATAATTAATATCCTAAATGCTTATGAAGAAAAGATGCAGTTATTAGCAAAAGATATTCGCCGAAAAACATTATATGCATATTATGAAAATGAAACGGAAGCAAATGTAGGAATGTTAATTTCTGAGTTAAGAAAAATTGATTAGAAAGAAGGAAAAATATGAATATTTTAGTTATTGGTGATACTTATGGATTGGCAACCCTTTTTAAGACATTTTTTATGTAGACTGCCATTTTCTAAATTTAATGGGTGTTAAATAATTTAAGCTACTGTGAATTCGAATATTGTTTTATTAATTAACAAAATCAAATAGTTCGCATTTTAATTGTGTTAAATTTTCAAATTTTTTACCCTTAATAAATTCTTTTTTAAAGGTTCTGTAAGTTGTTTCAGTCACAGCATTATCATAATGATAACCTTTATTGCTTAATGATCCCTTAATATTAAAGGTTATTAAAATTTCATCAATGATTTTATTTTTGAACTCATTACCGCGATCGGTATGAAATAAAGTTATTTGCTTTAATAGTCGTGTTATTTTATGAAAAGCTTGTTGAACTAGTTCAGCGGTTTTGTTTAGCCCAGCATTATATCCAATTATTTCGCGATTAAACAAGTCAATTAATAAACAAATATAGTGTCATTTTCCTTCAACTTGCACATATGTTAAATCACTAACAACAACTTTATTTGGTTTTTATTGTTAAATTCACGGTTTAAACATTACTGATTTTGGCATTATTAGCTGTTGTTTTGTGTGTGATTACGATGTTTTAATTTGGCGTATTTAGAAACCAAATTATTTTTAATCATAATGCATCTGATTTTTTGTCGCGATAAGATGATATCTTTTCTTATCAAAACAGTTTTAATTTTACGAGCCTCATAAATTTTGCGACTTTTATTAAAAGCACTGATAACTTTCTTGTTCATAATTATTAACTTGCTTGTTAGTGCATTTATTAGTTTATTTACAACCCATAAAAATATGTACACCAATAAATGTGAACAACTAGCTAATGAATATGAAAAATTAGATGAATACTTATATAAATATCATTATCGGTTAAAATAAGGTTATAAAGTAGTTCATTTTGCTTGAAGAACAATTATTACAATTTTTGGTGATGTTACTTTTAAACGACGCCGATATAAATATTGAAATCAAAAATCAGGTAAATTTGAATATGTATGTTTGTTAGATAAAGAAATTGGTTTATTGCCCAAACAACGCATTTATTTTGATGTCCAATTTAAAGTTTTAAGTCTTTTGGGTGATGGTAAAAGCTATCGTGATGTTTTAGATGCTCTAAATCATTGTTATATTTCAAAAGCTATTATTTTCAAGTATTTTAAATAAATACGATATTACCGAATATTTTCAACTTGCAGAAAAAGAAACTAAAACTATAATTGATGTCAAAAATAAGAATTTATATATTTAGCTAGATGAGACATTTTTAGCGACATTAGATCATAAAGTTAAAAGATGGACGAATAAAGTTTTGTTAGGTAGGTAAAGATTTAAATAATTTTTAATGAAAAGCAACGAAAATTTAATTATCATTTTATTTAGAAAATAAATAATAAAACAAAATATTTAATATCAACAAACATAATCTCAATAAAAGGTTATAAAAACTAAGGAAAAAGCTTATAAAAACAACATTAAAATAAGTTTTTACAACAAAAATCATACATAAGAAATATATACTTAATTTGGATATTGAAATAATTTATAGTAAATAATTATTTTTTCTTTTTTTAAAAATACCTAAGAAAACTAAACGCGACCGATTCAATTGAAGTAATACTATAAATTCCTTTTTCAATTTCTTTTGATTTATTGTCATTATTGCAAGAAACAACAATATTTAAAGCAGTTACGCTTAAAATGGTTACGCCTAATAAACTAAATAATTTTTTCAATTTTTTACTCTCATTTTTATTTTTTATTAATATAATTGATATTATATGTGTGCAAAGATATTTAAATTAATTAAAAGCAAATTGAACAATCAACATTTTTTCTCCAAATTTCAGTCTGCTAATCTTTTTGATTTGGAATTTAATTATAAAATATTTCTCAAACTTTTAATAAAAATAATTTTTTTTAACTTGCCCTAAAGAGATGTGGGTATAAGCACATAAATCGTTTTAAATTTGTTATTTTAGTTTTTAAACTATTATTCATGTTACAAAATAAAATTAATAAACAAAAAAACTGTAAAATTTTCAAGTTTTACAGTTTTTATTAATAAATAATTATTTCAATTAAACTAAATCTCAATTTGCAATTCTTGCAGTTTTATATTTTTAAAAATTCTATTTATTCTCTCTTCACAACATATAAACTAAACAATCAGCCGGTTCGCCACAAGCACAAGTACCAGCATTTTCTTTATAATTCTACTTGCGCATCAAAAAATTCTGAATAACCGGTTTTAATTGATTTATTTGCTAATGGTCCTTTATTAACAGCCATAATAATTGTTTTTCCTTCACTTAATGATGATGTGACTAAATCAGCATTAACATCAAAGATTTCTACAACATTTTCTAAATTTTTAGGTATTATTATAACTTCTTAAAAATATATCTTCCTTACTAATTAATAGCTTCAATAGCAACAGTAATAACTTTTCTTAAAACATTACAAGAACTATTAAATTGGTCTTGTTCTTGTTCATTAATATCCAATTGTACTACTCTTTCAATGCCATTACTTCCTATGACTGCGGGAACACCTGTATAAATATTTTTTTGATTATACTCGCCGTTTAAATAAGCACCAACAGGCAAAATCACTTGTTCATCATTTAAAACTGCTTTAACAATTCTTGCTAAACAAACACCAATTCCATAATTAGTAGCTTTTTTTAATTTAATTATTTCATAAGCTTTTTGAATAACTAATTTATGAATTGATTTTAATGTTTCATCATTAATCAACTGGTTTTTCTTTAAAGTCATTAAATTTTCAGCACCAATAATTGCTTTAGAATATAATACAACGGATGAATCACCGTGTTCACCAACAATATATGCGGTCACCGATGTTGGTGAAATTTTAAAATGTTCTCCTAAAGCAAACATTAATCGTGAAGAATCAAGAATTGTTCCTGATCCAAAAATACGATTTGTAGCAAAACCACTAACTTTTTGGGCAACAAATGTTAATACATCAACAGGATTAGAAGCAATAATTACAATACCGCCAAATCCAGAATTTTTAATTTCTTTCATAATATTACTAATTATTTTAGCATTATCGACTACTAAATCTAGTCTTGTTTCATCAGGTTTTTGCGGACGGCCAGCGGTAACGACAATAATATCAGCATCTTTACAATCAAGATACGAACCATTTGTTATTTTATGAAAGGGTCTTTCTTGTCATGCTAAAGTATCTTCAAAGTCTAATTTATTACCGCGGGCAACATCTTGAAAAGCATCAATTAAAACATATTCTGATGCTAAACCAGTATTAATGCAAGAATACAAGAATGATGATCCTACTGCTCCACAACCAACTAAAACTATTTTCCTTCTATTATTCAATATTATCTACCTCCTATTAAGTTTATTTTATCATTTTTTAACATAAATTATTTTACAAATATTAAATCTTTTGAAGACTTAGTTAATATTTCATAACTTTTCTTAGTCACTAAAATATCATCTTCAATTCTAACATCACCTAATTAAGGGATATAAATTCCTGGTTCAACAGTAATTACCATTCCTACTTCTAAAGTAATATCCGAATTATTAGTTATATATTGATATTCATGAACTTCAATTCCTAAACCATGACCAGTGCTAGTGCTATGAGTAAAATATTTTCCAATTTTTTATCTAGTTTATTACCAATAACAAAAGTTCTTGTCATATCAGAACACAACCCTTGATAAATAACACCAAAATCGCAAGTGATAATTTCATTATTATTTATTACTTTATTAGTAGCCTTACCGTGTGGTAACGACGAAAGAATGCCTGATGCAATAATGCAATCAAAACTAGGTTTTTCACCACCAAATTTAAGGAAATTATCAATAATAATTCTTTCTAATCGCTTTTCGGTCATATTAGGTTTTACTTTTTTAATAATTGCTTTAAATGTTTTATCACCAATCTTAGCAGCTTGTTTTAATTTTTTAATTTCATCCTTAGTTTTAATCATGCGAATTTTATTTACTAATACAGCTTTTAATGAAACTGCCAATTTTTCACTTCAAGTCGTAAATAAAGCATATGAAGTATATTCGCTTTCAAAGCCTAATGTTATAATGTTATGTTTCTTAATTAATTCATTTAATTGTTCATAAATATTTTCCATTAAAATAATGTCGTCAATATTTTTTGCTTGCACTTTTCCGTCTTCAATATATCGTCCATCTAAAATTAAAAACGACTTTTCTTTAGTAACTAATAAATATCTTGCTGTTGAAGAAAATGTTGTATATCAAAAACGATTATAATCAGATGTAATTAATAAAGCATCAACTTTTTGTTCTTTTAATAGTTTTTTAACAGTTTTATTTTGCATAATATTTATTCTTTCTTATTAATAAATCATATTGGATAGGTTACAATAAGTTGGACCATAATTATATAGACTTCGAAATTATTAAGAAAGAAGGAATATAAAAATGGGAAATAAAACCTCATACTCTGAAGAATTTAAAAAACAAATTGTCATGCTTTATCAAAACGGGAAAAGCATTATTGAAATTATTAATGAATATGGTATTTCAAAATCTGCTATTTATAATTGAATAAAATCATTCGATCATTCTGGTTCTTTTAAAGCAAAAGATAATCGAAGTAATGAAAAAAATGAATTAATTTACTCACGAAAAGAATTAAAAAAATTACGAATGGAAAACGATATTTTAAAGCAAGCGACACTGATAATGACCAAAAAATAACAATAATTAATAACAACAAAAACAAATATTCAGTGAAGAAAATATGTAAGATTTTGGGTTTATCAAAATCAACGTATTATTGTATTATTATCAACCTAATAAATGCACTAACAAGCAGGTTAATAATTATGAACAAGAAAGTTATCAGTGCGTTTAATAAAAGTCGCAAAATTTATGGGGCTTGTAAAATTAAAGCTGTTTTAATAAGAAAAGATATCATCTTATCGCGGCGAAAAATCAGATGCATTATGATCAAAAATAATTTGGTTTCTAAATACACCAAATTAAAATATCGTAATCATAAAACAACAACTAATAATGCCCAAATTAGTAATGTTTTAAATCGTGAATTTAATGACAAAAAATTCAATGAAGTTGTTGTTAGTAGTTTAACATATGTGCAAGTTGGTGGGAAATGACACTATATTTGTTTATTAATTGACTTGTTTAATCGCGAAGTAATTGGATATAATGCCGGGCCAAACAAAACCGCTGAACTAGTTCAACAAACTTTTCATAAGAATAACACGACCATTAAAGCAAATTATTTTATTTCATGCCGATCGCGGTAATGAATTCAAAAATAAAATCATTGATGAAATTTTAATAACCTTTAATATTAAAAGATCATTAAACAATAAAGGTTGTCCTTATGATAATGTTGTGGCCAAAACAACTTACAAAACCTTTAAAACAGAATTTATTAAGGGTAAAAAATTTGAAAATTTAACACAATTAAAATGCGAACTATTTGATTTTGTTAATTAATACAACAATATTTGAATTCACAGTAGCTTAAATTATTTAACACCCGTTGAATTTAGAAAATGGCAGTCTATATAAAAATTGCCCTAAAAAGGGTTGCCATTCCAATAATAGATTTAAGTAAGTAAAAATATAAATTAATATATATTAGTGAAAATTTAATAATATTAATAATTTTTATTGTGTAAAAATTCAATAATATGATAAAATGGTAATGAATAAAAATGACAATAACAAGAAAGGTGGGGTTAGTTTAGTAATTAAATAATATAATTAGCTGATTGTTTTACTTCTTCAAAACAATACCTAAGAAAACTAAACGCGACCTTAAAAGTAATTTGTTAGTAATTTGTTATTAATTTACTATATAATTTAGTGTATTGGGTATAAAATAAAAGGAGGAACAAGGATGCGTGAAGGCATTACATTGCGTTGTGAAATCTGTAAAGAAGAAAATTATATTGATAAGAAAAATAAAAAGCTGCATCCTGAACGAGTAGAATTCAATAAATATTGTTCGCGTTGTAACGCAAAAACAATGCATAAAGAAAAGAAATAATACTTTTCTTTTTTTTATTTTGGTATGACAACCCTTTTTAGGACACTTTTTATTATGTAGACTGCCATTTTCTAAATTCAACGGGTGTTAAATAATTTAAGCTACTGTGAATTCAAATATTGTTGTATTAATTAACAAAATCAAATAGTTCGCATTTTAATTGTGTTAAATTTTCAAATTTTTTACCCTTAATAAATTCTGTTTTAAAGGTTTTGTAAGTTGTTTTGGCCACAACATTATCATAAGGACAACCTTTATTGTTTAATGATCTTTTAATATTAAAGGTTATTAAAATTTCATCAATGATTTTATTTTTGAATTCATTACCGCGATCGGCATGAAATAAAATAATTTGCTTTAATGGTCGTGTTATTCTTATGAAAAGTTTGTTGAACTAGTTCAGCGGTTTTGTTTGGCCCAGCATTATATTCAATCCAATTATTTCGCGATTAAACAAGTCAATTAATAAACAAATATAGTGTCATTTCCCACCAACTTGCACATATGTTAAACTACTAACAACAACTTCATTGAATTTTTTGTCATTAAATTCACGATTTAAAACATTATTAATTTGGGCATTATTAGTTGTTGTTTTATGATTACGATATTTTAATTTGGTGTATTTAGAAACCAAATTATTTTTGATCATAATGCATCTGATTTTTCGCCGCGATAAGATGATATCTTTTCTTATTAAAACAGCTTTAATTTTACGAGCCCCATAAATTTTGCGACTTTTATTAAACGCACTGATAACTTTCTTGTTCATAATTATTAACCTGCTTGTTAGTGCATTTATTAGGTTGATAATAATATGTTGATTTTGATAAACCCAAAATCTTACATATTTTCTTCACTGAATATTTGTTTTTGTTGTTATTAATTATTGTTATTTTTTGGTCATTATCAGTGCCGCTTGCTTTAAAATATCGTTTTCCATTCGTAATTTTTTTAATTCTTTTCGTGAGTAAATTAATTCATTTTTTTCATTACTTCGATTATCTTTTGCTTTAAAAGAACCAGAATGATCGAATGATTTTATTCAATTATAAATAGCAGATTTTGAAATACCATATTCATTAATAATTTCAATAATGCTTTTCCCGTTTTGATAAAGCATGACAATTTGTTTTTTAAATTCTTCAGAATATGAGGTTTTATTTCCCATTTTTATATTCCTTCTTTCTTAATAATTTTATCTTATTTTGAAAGTTCACATAAATATGGTCCAACTTATTGTAACCTATCTATAAATTCAAAAGTAAATCCTGATTATGAGGATAAATACTATACTGACACCGCAATTGATTTAGAAGACTTAGAATACTTAAAAATGGATAAATTTAGCAAATTTTTAAGAAAGAAGGAATATAAAAATGAAAAATCTTGCAAAAATGGCGGACTTTCTCGCTCAAATGCTTTATAAGGTCTTTGACTTAATTTGAAGTTTAGAAGTGCCGGGAACGAATATTCAATTAATATTTCATTTATTCTTAACGCTGGCTGTAGAATTTCTTATGGCAATTATTCTTGGATTTGGTAGTCAACAAGTTAATTTGAAAAAACAACGCCAATACGCGGTTAAAAATAAGGGGCGTTTAAGTGCATGAGGAAAAGCTAAAAAACAAATAAAACCAATAAAAACAAAACAAGGTAACTAACAATGTTTAAACTAATTATTATTTTTATCTTAATAACCGTTTTTGGGTTATTAGCTGGTAGTCATTTTGAAACTTTAACAAACTATGTTAGCGAAGGGCTTGCCAATTTCCAAAAGTTTATTACTAGCAATTTAACAATTTTAGAACTGTTTAAATCAATGGCCATGACATTTTCGAAACATCCAATCTTTACCATTCTGGGTGTCACTTGTATACTTATTGCCTTATTTATTGTGATTAAAGGACGATAAAAAATATAAAAGGAGAATTAAAATGAAAAAACTTTTAGGAAAATTATTTAAAAAAGATAATTCAAAAGAAAAAATGCCATTAAAATTAAGAATTAAAAATTCTTTTAAAAAGCAGTGGTTAAAAGTAGTATTAAGTATCATTTTCATCTTTATAAGCTTATTACTTTGTGCATTAACAGTAATCGATACTAAATGAATAACTGGAACAAGTAACGAATTTAATGATTTTATGAATGAAGAGATGGTTAAATTCTTTAGCAAGTTCAATAGCGGTATTATGCTAGCAGGAATATTTGTTTTTTGATGAGACGGAGCAATATATTTTGCAATTAAATTTTAAAAATTAATTCGCTTTATTATTCAAAAAATTAAAGCAAAAAGAACTTTGAAAAATGAAATCAAACAAACTCATTAATTCTTTAAAAAAATATTGATGGAGAATTTTACCTTACATTTTTATGATTACTATCTTTTTCATTCCATTTTTAAAATTGGAAATTAATGATTTGAAATTATTATATGAAAAATTTGAAGTATTAATTTCACTTATGATATTAGGTTATTTAGATATATGCATGACAATAGCCGTAATTATAAATTGTGGTATTGAGCGACTTATTAAAAAAAATAACAACGAAAAATAAAATATTTTAAAAAGGAATGGTAAAAATGTTTGTGAAAATATTTGCCGTGTTGTGTTAATTATTGGTTTCAATAACATTTTTACCATTCCCCAAAACATTAACAATGACAAAATAACAACACAATCACTAATTAGAAACAAAAGAGAAAGCAAGGAAACTTATGAATTAAACTTAAAAAAAGGATTTGTTTACTTAGTAAAAAATAGATGAAAAAAAACCTACTATTGATATAAAATGGGATTTATATATACATACACAACAATGACCAATAAATATGCCAAACTGAATAAAAATTAATACAATATCACCAATTAACGAAAAGACAATACATAGCATAATAGATAATTACCACGCAAAAAACGAAAATATTATTGATGAACTTACAAAACTCAACTTTAATATCAAATATGAAGAAATTGAAAACAGTAATATTAAAAAAAATGAAATCGTTAATTTAAAAGTAGCAATATTAAAAAATCCTACTTTAAAACAACTAATAACAAAAATTGAAGGTCAAATAAGATCATCAACTGATATTGTGAATTACCGACACAACAAACACACACTAAGGGCCTGTCCAAAATTCTGTGTCTCGATAATTCATTCTGAATTATACTTAAACGAAGGAGAACAGAAAATGACAAAAAAAATAAAAAAAGAGCCTGATGCAATTGATAAAGTTGTTGATTATTTTTTAGAAAATATTGATAATCCACAAGATTTATTTAAAAGTAATAATATTTTTCAGGAATTTACCAAAAAATTAACTGAAAGAATGTTAAATGCAGAAATTAAAGATCATCTTGAAACTGATGAGAATCATAATAAAAGAAATGGCAACACACAAAAAACCATTATTACTTAAAAATGGTTCAATCGTAATTGATGTACCACGAGATCGAAATAGTACTTTTAAACCAGTAATTATTTCAAAAAGACAAAGAAAATTTAATAACTTTGATCAAAAAGTAATTTCTTTATATGCAAGAGGAATGACAATTTCTGATATCAAAGCACAATTGCAAGAATTCTATCACGGAGCAGAAATTTCAGAAAGTTTAATTAATCAAATAACTGATGATGTTATTGAAGAAGTTAAAGTGTGACAAACTAAACCTTTAGAGAAGATTTATCGAGCCTGTCCAAAATTCTGTGTCTTGACAATTCATTCTGAATTATATTCAGAAGAAGTAGAACAAAAAATTATAAAAAAGCAAAAACCCCCTGATACAATTAATAAAGTTGCTGATTATTTTTTAGAAGTAAAATTTGAAGACAGAGCAGAGTGAATTTAAGTTAATTACTTAGAGACATAGTTAATTGGACAATCCCTAAAATTTTTTGCACATTGAAATAATTTATAGTAAACGATTATTTTTTCTTTTTTAAAAAATACCTAAGAAAACTAAACGCGACCCAATTTTTTTATTGTGTAAAAATTCAATAATATAATAAAATCATAACGAATAAAAAGAACAATAGCAAGGGGGGGGGGGGGGGGGGGGGGGGGGTTAGTTTAGTACTTAAATAATATAATTAGCTGATTGTTTTATTTCTTTAAAGCAGCAATACCTAAGAAAAATAAACACGACCTGTTCTGTTCCTAATCTTATAATAATATTTTAAGTGTGTTATAATATTTTTTAGATTATATAGGTGAATTTAATGCAAATATGAGATAGTAAACAGCAAAGAAAAATTAAAATTAATGACTTGACAGTTACAATGTATGTTTGTGGACCGACAGTTTATGGTGATGTTCATCTTGGGAATATGCGACCAATTGTTATTTTTGATATTTTACAACGATTATTTATGTTTACTAAACAGAAAAATTTTTATGTGCAAAATATTACTGATATTGATGATAAGATTATTTATCAAGCTCATTTAGAAAAAAAAACTGAAAAGGAATTAACTGAAAAGTATACTAAAAGTTATTTTGAGATTTTAAAACAGTTAAATGTTTATGAACCAAATTTATTTGTCAAAGTAAGTGATAATATTGCTGATATTATTAAATTTATTGAACGGTTAGTTAAAATTAAAGCTGCTTATGTTAAAAATGGTAATGTTTATTTAGCAATAGAAAGATATTTTCAAACTTATGGAAAATTATCAAAGAAAAATTTAGAAGATTTGCAAACAGGAATTAGAGTTGCGATTGATAGTAATAAAAATTATATTAATGATTTTGTTTTATGGAAAAAAACTGATCAGGGACAAAAATGAACTTCGTCTTGAAGTGAAGGCAGACCGGGATGACATACTGAATGTGCATTATTTATTAATAAATATTTTAAACAACCGATTAACATTCACGGTGGTGGTATTGATTTAATATTTCCTCATCATGAAAACGAAAGAATTCAATTGTTAGCATTAAATAACCAAGAACCCGTTAAAATATGACTTCATAATGGTCATCTATTTTATGATAATGTCAAAATGTCAAAATCTCTTAAAAATACTATTGTTGTTAAAGAATTTTTGCAACATTATGATGCTAATGTTTTACGATATTTATTAACACTAACCCATTATTCTAAACCATTAAATATTACTAAAAATTTTATTATTCAAGGAAAAGAAAAAGTTGCAAAAATTCATCAAATATTAAAAGAAAGTTTAGTAATCTCATTTTTTAATGGCGAGGTTAATACTAATGAAAAAAATGAACAACTTGTGATGCAAGTGGTAAATTATTTACAAGATGACCTTAACTTTGCTAATGCTTGAGTAATAATTGAACAAATTGTTAAGGAAATTAATAATATTTTAAAAGGAAAATCAGGAGCAATTTTACCATTGTTTAATACATTGCAACAATGTTTATTTCTTTTAGGTTTACAATTTTCATTAGTTTTGTTTGATGATGATGTGAAACGATTATTATTATCTTGACAAAATGCGCGTAAACAAAAAAATTATAATTTAGCAGATAAAATTAGAGAACAATTACAAGCGGAAAATATTTTATAAAATATATTCAGAAACAATTTTCTTTATTAAGGAGTAATAAAAATGGCAAATTATATTTATGGTAAAAATACTTTAAAACAATTATTAGCCGATGACCGCCAACGAATTGAAAAAGTTTTTATTTTATCACAAGAAAGAGTTATTATTGAACAATTAAAGCAGGCGAATATTTCTTATGTTATTAGTAATAAAGAACAATTATTATTATTAGTTAAACATTCAAAGCATCAAGGAATTGTGTGTTTAATTAAGGAATATTCGTATACTTCTTTAGAAGTAGTTTTACAAAAAGTAAAAACTAAGAAATATCCTTTAATTTTAATTTTAGATCAAATTGAAGATCCAAGAAATTTTGGAGCAATTTTACGAAGTTGTGATGCTGTTAATGTTGATGCGGTTATTATTTTAAAGCAAAGACAAGTAGAATTAAATGCTACGGTTGCAAAAACTTCTGTTGGTGCAATTAATTATGTGCCGGTTGTTAAAGTAACTAGTCTTAGTAATACTTTAACTACATTAAAAGAAAGTGGTTTTTGGATTGTTGCTAGTGCTTTAAATACCGAAATTAATTATTATAATGTTGACTATAAAAAACCGATTGCTTTAATTGTTGGTAATGAAGGTAAAGGTGTTAGTCATAAACTTTTAAACAATTCTGATTATATTGTTAAAGTACCAATGCAAGGTCATATTAATTCTTTAAATGTTGCTGTTGCTAGTGCTTTGCTATTATATCAAGTTCGGAATAATCAAAATAATTAAGTAGTTTAAATGGAAGATAATAGACTTGGTACATAACCTTTAATTTTATCTACTATTTTGATAATATTATTTTTTAAGCGAAGTACAAATGTTAGATAAATAAAAAGATAAAAATGAATTTTATAGTTTAGTAGGCATAAAATGTTATAGTTATGTATCAAGTCTATTAGAAAATACATTAATAAGAAGCATGCAATAATGAATTATGCGGTTAGTTATGATACTCAATATGAAAGAACAACGATTGAACAATCATATTTAGTGGTCGAACCTAAATGGATTAATTATGGTTTGTCATTTTTAACTAAATTAGAAAATGAAGTTATTTTTATTGAAGTCACAAGATTATTTTAATGCAGAAATATCCCATAAATTAAATATTAGTTATAAAAGTGTTGACAATGCTTATCAACGAGCAAAAATTAAATTACAAAAAAATCGTAATTGTATGTAAGGTAAGGTTAAGAATATGAAACAAGGATATTATCAAAATCCTGTGGGATCAGTGATGGTGATTAGTCAAAATAATAAAATTATCAATATTGTTTTCATTTTAGCTTGTCCTTTGTCTTCATCATTATCAAAAGAAATAAAACAATGTTTACAAGAAATTGCTCAATATTTTATTAAACAAAGAAAAATATTTTCATTTGATTATGTATTAAATACAACTAAGTTTAGTCAGAAAGTATTGGAAGCAATAAAGCAAATCCATTATGATGAGACGAGAACTTATAGTGACATCGCTAAGATGATTAATCATCTATTAGCAGTCTGAGCAGCAGGACCGGCATTAAAAATAAATCTGTTAGCAATTAGTATTCCGTGTCATCGGGTTATTAATAAAAATAGTAAGCGGATTAATTATCTTTATGGGATAGAAATTAAATTGGCATTGTTAGCACGAGAAGATGTGATATAAGTGTTGTCTGTTTAAGGACATGCCGCTAACAAATTTACACACACCAAAAAACCATCCCCAACTATAATTGTTATTTGACAGCATATTGGATGGAATGGCAACCCTTTTTAGGACACTTTTTATGTAGACTGCCATTTTCTAAATTCAACTGGTGTTAAATAATTTAAGCTGCCGTGAATCCGAATATTGTTGTATCAATTAACAAAATCAAATAGTTCGCATTTTAATTGTGTTAAATTTTCAAATTTTTTACCCTTAATAAATTCTGTTTTAAAGGTTTTGTAAGTTGTTTTGGCCACAGCATTATCATAAGAACAACCTTTATTGTTTAATGATCTTTTAATATTAAAGGTTATTAAAATTTCATCAATAGACTTGGCACATAAGGGCGCGTAAAGTTTTGTTAGGTGGGTAAAGCATTTGAATAAGTATTAAGACAGTCAGCAATGATTGTCTTTTTATTTTATAAGATGTTAAAAATTTGTTCTTTGAAAATTAAATACAAGTGAATTAATAATGTTGGTATGTATTAAAGCACGATAAATTGTGGGTGGTCGCCATAACCAAAAGAAGTTTTTACCAGTTAATAGATAACACCCTATTCTATTAGCTATAGCAATTTGTTTCGTTTTGCAATAAAAAAATGAATGGGTGGATTTCCTAAAAATATACACGTTATTAAATTAGTTCCAAGGGGAGGATGCGGACATTAAAGTGTAGAAATTTCTATATAGGGAGATACTAAGTTTAAAATTATTAAAATCTTTATCTAATTAAAAAAACAAAATTTACTAACAAAGCTTGTTAAACACTTAAATCTGCGATATATAAGTGTTTAAAAAACTAAGTTAACTAACTTAGTTAATATAACTTAGTTTATCTATAAGAAAGGAAATTTATTATGAAAAACATTGAAAATATTTTTTTAAATACTAAAAAATATCTTTTAAAAGAAACACAAAACGCAATTTTTATTAAAGCACCAAAAATTCCATGATTTAATGAACAAATCGGCATTTGGTTTCCAAAGCGATTTGTTTATAAAGGAAAATATGAAAATTCGATTTGCATCGGAATAATAAAAGATAGTAAATATCAAATAATTTCAATTAATCAAAAAGAAAAAGAAATCAAATTAATTAAGGGGCAAGAATTATTAAGTTTCTTTATTGCCGAAAAAGAAAACAACAAAAAAGATATAAATTATAACTATTTTAAAGAAGTTTAAAAATGAATATTGCGATTGGAATAATATTTATTATCATTTGCATAATGCTATTGGTATATTTTGCTTATAAAATTTATGTCAAAATAAAAATGCGAATTAAATATAAAAATGTCATTAAAAATAATACTGGTAATTTTACAAAAGACGAAAAAGTATTTATTGCTCGCTTTGAAAAATGAGTTAAAGCTCCCAATTCAAAAGAAAATAGCGCGGATAAAAAATAATGTTTTGAAAAATTATCATGGAATTCTTAGAACTGTTTATTCCGATAGAAAAAATGCCTGCACAAGTTGCGTTTATTGCCGAATTAATTATTATCATTACTTTTCTTTTCGCATTAATTTCAATTATGTATTTACCAATAAAAATGATTTTTGGGAGATAAAAAATGACAATAAACTTAAAAGAATTTAATTGAGAACAAATTAAACAAACTTTCTGAGATTTATTTATTCAAATTACAACTATTCCGGCTCACATTACTGGTGGTAAAGAAATTAAATTAACCGAAGCACCACTTTGACTTTTAATAGCAAACATTGCTTTTTGATTTTTAACAGCTATTATGGTGTGATTTATTTTAATGCTACTTTGAAAAACCATATCAGTATTTAGATAAAAGCAAAAGTAATGTCAAGAAGTTACATTGTGATGCATTCACAAAGAAATTCAAAATTAATTAGAAAAAAATATAACCGGGTTAAGGTTAATCGTGGTTTTAACAGATTTAAGAAAAACTTTGAATATAAATGATGAATGTTTTAAAAAGAAAGGGGGTGATTATATGATTGGAACTTTCTTGGCCGATACACCCAGCAACAGTAGAAAAAATAACAGCTAGTGACGCGATGATTAAATTATGAAATGCAATTATAACGGCTTTTACTAAAATGTGAAAAATTATTGCTGTTAATATGCCACAAGTCGGTAACTTCTTTGCTGACTATTGAATATTCATTTTTCCATTTATTTTGGCAATATTCTTTATTTGTTTTAAAATGTTTGAAAAATTACTTGGAGCAGTCCGCTAATAAAAAAATAAAGCGGGGGCGCAAGATGAAATTTTGCAAATGAATAATAGAAAAAAATAACCATTTTATTGAATTAAATCGTACTTCATTTTTAATTTTATGACATTGCGGAGCAATTTGATACATTTACAACGGTTATTTTAAAAACATTGTAAGCTATTTATTTTTAGCGGGTTGTATTTTAATTTTCCTTTTTAAAATCGGTAATTTAACACAAATTAGCAAAGTGATTAATTTCTTAAAAAATAACTCACCATTAAATATTGTTATTGGTTCGTTAAGGACTGGGAAAACCGCCTTTCTAGTATACGCATCAAAATTACTAAAAAAGAAAAAATATCACATCGCATCAACCTTCCCATTACTAGAAACTCAAAAATTAATTTTAGAACATATGGGATTATTAGACTTTGATTATCCGGTATTGCCAGACAAAACCTTACTGTTATGAGATGAAACCAATTTATTTTTAGAAGTAACAGATTGAGAAAAAAATAATACCAAAAACGAAGAAAGCGGTATCCAAGAGTATTTTGCTCTGGCACGCCATTTCGGTCATATTGTTCTCGCTAGTGGTCAAAGAGATAAACATATTTGAGTTAAAGTTCGTGATATTGCCAATAATGTGATTGTGGTCATTCGCAAAAAACCCGTTAATATTTTTCGTCCCTACTTAAAAGTCATTTATGGCGCCTTTACGAGCATTGAAGAATATGAACGCTGACGAAACACTTTAATTGATGCTAAAAATAATAAAAAAGGTCGTCGCATTAAATACCGTGATATTCCCGAACTTGATATTTATTTTTTTAAACTAAAAATTCCTTTACCAACACTTAACACTTACAATTCTTTTTACCTAGCATTTTTAAGAGATTACTTAAATTTAAAAGTTAATCCTGACTATGAAGACAAATACTATACTGACACAGCAATTGATTTAGAAGACTTAGAATACTTAAAAATGGATAAATTTAGCAAATTTTTAAGAAAAATGAAAGAAAAGGAATAATAAAAAATGGAAAATCTCGCAAAAACGGCCGACTTTCTGGATCAAATGCCTTATTATAAAGTTTTTGACTTAATTTGGAGTTTAGAAGTGTCGGGAACGAATATTCAATTAATATTTCCTTTATTCTTAACGCTGGCTGTAGAATTTCTTATGGCAATTATTCTTGGATTTGGTAGTCAACAAGTTAATTTGAAAAAACAACGCCAATATGCCGTTAAAAATAAGGGGCGTTTAAGTGCGTGAGGAAAAGTTAAAAAACAAATACAACCAATAAAAACAAAATAAGGTAACTAAAAATGTCTAAACTAATTATTATTTTTATCTTAATAACTGTTCTTGGATTATTGGCTGGTAGTCATTTTGAAACTTTAACGAATTATATTAGCGAAGGTCTTGCCAATTTCCAAAAGTTTATTACTAGCAATTTAACAATTTTAGAACTATTTAAACCAATGACAATGGCACGAACATTTTCACAACACCCAATTTTTACCATTCTTGGTGTTACTTGTGTACTTATTGCCTTATTTATTGTAATTAAAGGTAGGTAAAAAAAATGGAAAAATGAAATAAAAAACAAGAATTAGAAATAGAGAATGACAAATTAAAAATTGTTAATGTCATATTAGAAAATAGTGTTAATACTCTTAAATACATAATAATGGAAAAAAATAAAGAAATTTTAGAACTAGAAAAGTGAAATACTATTCATATTAATCAAAAATCAGACTTAATAATTGAAAACCAAAAATTAAAAATTTTTAAACACGAAAGGAGAATAAAAATGAAAAAACTTTTAGCAAAATTATTTAAAAAAGATGATTCAAAAGAAAAAATGCCATTAAAAATTAAAAATTCTTTTAAAAAGCAGTGGTTAAAAGTATTGTTAAGTATCATTTTCATATTTATAAGCTTATTAATTTGTGCATTAACAGTAATTGATACTAAATGAATAACCGGAACAAGTGATGAATTTAATAATTTTATGAATGAACAAATGGTTAAATTCTTTGGCAAATTTAATAGTGGTATTATGCTAGCAGGAATATTCGTTTTTTGATGAGACGGAGCAATATATTTTGCAATTAAATTTGAAAAATTAATCCGCTTGATTATTCAGAAAATTAAAGCAAAAAGAGCCTTGAAAAATGAAATGAAACAAATTAATTAGTTCTTTAAAAAAATATTGATGGAGAATTTTACCTTACATTTTTATGATTACTATCTTTTTCATTCCATTTTTAAAATTGGGAATTAATGATTTGAAATTATTATATGAAAAATTTGAAGCATTAATTTCACTTATGATACTAGGATATCTAGATATATGAATTACAATAGCGGTAATTATAAATTGTGGTATTGAGTGACTTATTAAAAAAATTAAAGAAAAAAGAACAACGAAAAATAAAATATTTTAAAAAGGAGTGATAAAAATGTTTATGAAAATATTTACCATGATAATTATTAGTTTCAATAACATTTTTACCATTCCCCAAAACATTAACAATGACAAAATAACAACACAATCACTAATTAGAAACAAAAGAGAAAGCAAGGAAACTTATGAATTAAACTTAAAAAAAGGATTTGTTTACTTAGTAAAAAATAG
Source organism: Spiroplasma endosymbiont of Agriotes lineatus (assembly GCF_964019485.1). Lineage (GTDB taxonomy): Bacteria > Bacillota_I > Bacilli_A > Mycoplasmatales > Nriv7 > Nriv7. The sequence goes on along the minus strand of NZ_OZ026448.1, from coordinate 344,675 downwards.
ATGAAAAAAAACCTACTATTGATATAAAATGGGATTTATATATACATACACAACAATGACCAATAAATATGCCAAACTGAATAAAAATTAATACAATATCACCAATTAACGAAAAGACAATACATAGCATAATAGATAATTACCACGCAAAAAACGAAAATATTATTGATGAACTTACAAAACTCAACTTTAATATCAAATATGAAGAAATTGAAAACAGTAATATTAAAAAAAATGAAATCGTTAATTTAAAAGTAGCAATATTAAAAAATCGTACTTGGACACAACTAATAACAAAAATTAAAGGTTAAATCTTTAATAACTAAATTTAAAAACTGTTAAAATCATTATTAAGAAAGGCGGTTGTCTATAATGACAATACTCTTAAACAACTTTTTCATTTTTTCATTTTGACAAAATAAAAACCAGTAATTAACTAAAATTACTGGTTGGAACATTTTTCTTATTTTATCACAAGAAATTTAAACTTGTTGGGCTTGTTTTAATTAAAGTTATTGTTCTAAATAGCTAATATCGTTTTTATAAAACCTTATACTATAGTAGTAACTGTATTTGTTCTTACCGACCCTTCTCTTTCTGATGAAAAAAATGCTTCACCGTTAAATGTTATTTTATCATTGTTTTTATCTATAGTAATTTCATTGGGTAATAAACTATATTTTTGTAAAATTTGCATTACTTCTGTAATTGGCAATGTAACTATTTGTTCTTTATTGTTATCATCAATTATTTTGGCAGTAATATTTCCTGTAATTTTTTGTTTTAAATTTAATATAACATTAGATGGAATTATTCTTACTGGATAAGTAATTTTTAATTTTTCACCGGGATTAAGTTCAAATTTATCAGCGGGTTCCTTAAAAATACTTAAAATCATTTCTTGTTCTTGTTTATTTGTGTTTGATAAATCAAATTCATTTGATAATACATTAATGATTTCAGAATTTTTATTATTTATATTTGTAAAATCTGTTAATTTCATTTCATCATCAGAATTTATGTTTCAACCATTTAATTTATTTTCTTGTTTTGTTTTAGTTAACCCTGTTGTAATTTGAAATACTAATTTTGATTTCGAATTATATTCACAAGCAGGTACATTAAATGATCTTATATTTTGGGTTTTATTGATGATTTCTCTATCAGGACATACATTTTTAGGAACATTAGATCATAAAAATGAATTTTCTTTTCTTGTAACTTCAACATTTGAAAAAGTTAAATTATTAGTATCAATATTTTTTATTTCTTTAAACTTTAAATTAGGATTTTCATCTCGAAATTTAAAAAATACTGCTCTTTTAATTAATTCATTTAAATTAATAGCATTAATTTCATCTTCATTTTTAATTTTATAATTAACAGTAACTTCACCAAAATATTTACCATTGTCTTTTGCTTTAATTGTAGCTGATGTATCCGTTTTATTAATAATTTCTAATTGTGATATATCTAAATCAGGATTTAAATAATTTAATTCATTTAAAATAATTTCATCATTAATAATGTTATTAAATCTTAAATTATTTATTTGAATAATAATATTTAAAAGCATTTTAGTTTTAGTTATTGCAAATGCATTACCGCTTATTGGTGCAATTGTAACAAAAATAACTGCTTCATTTATACCATTTATTTTTTGAACTCTTCAATCTGCTCCCATAAAATAAAGGCCATCATCTGTTGCAAAATAAAGACTATTAGCTGTGGTTGTGTACCAACAGTATTTGAAAAAATAGCAATATGATTAACTGATCTTGTTATTTCATTAATTTGTCTAACATTAAAATTATCTTTATTAATAAAATAAGAATTTATTAAATTTAAATTATTAATATTTCTTTTAAATTTACTTATTTTTTTATTATTCTCAAATTCTTGTTTTTCATAAGGACTATTGGCAACAATGCCCGATATTCCGCTTCCCGCCATTGTTATTGTGCTTAATAAACTAAGTAATTTTTTCATATTAATCAAATTCTTTTCGTGAATTTTTGCTAATTAATAAATTTTTATAGTAATCACCTGACCTTTTCTTAAATTTATAAAATTTACCTAATACAAATTAATTATAAATTATCAAATAATAATTTTTATCATTTTTTTAGAATATTGAATATTAATTCTAGAAAAACATTTATTTTAAAAAAAATAATCTAACTAAATTAAACTTTATTAAAATTAATATCAAGAAAGGTGATTTTTTTATGTTAGAAATTAATAATAATGTAAAAACCTTAGAAAACAAGCATTGATTCAGTTTATTTACAACCCATAAAATATGTACACCAACAAATGCGAACAACTAGCTAATGAATACGAGAAATTAGATGAATACTTATATAAATATCATTATCGCTTAAAACAAGGTTATAAAGTAGTTCATTTTTCATCAAGAACAATTATTACAATTTTTGGTGATGTTACTTTTAAACGACGCCGATATAAATATTGAAATCAAAAATCAGGTAAATTTGAATATGTATGTTTATTAGATAAAGAAATTAGTTTATTGTCTAAACAACGCATTTATTTTGATGTCCAATTTAAAGTTTTAAGTCTTTTGGGTGATGGTAAGCGGTATCGCGATGTTTTAGATGCTCTAAATCATTGTTATATTTCGAAAGCTAGTATTTCGCGTATTTTAAATAAATATGATATTGTCGAATATTTTCAACTAGCAGAAAAAGAAACTAAAACTAGAATTGATGTCAAAAATAAGGATTTATATATTCAACTAAATGAGACATTTTTAGCGACATTAGATCAGAAAGTTAAACAAGACCAAAGAATTCGTTTAGTTACTTTTCATACCGGACATAAAGAAAAAAATTACAAAAATGCTCGTAGAGAATTAGAAAACAAACGAGGTCATTTTCTAATGTTAAAAGTTGGTAAACGAATAAATACAATGGATTATCGTGATTTTTTAATTAAAGAATTACAAAAACATTATGTAAATATTAATTACGACAGAACAATTGTTTGTGGTGATGGCGATGCTTGAATTAGAGAAATTGCCAATAGTTTTGGTAATGTTAGATATATTTTAGATGGTTATCATGCTATTAAAAAATTAAAACAAACGGCATTTAATATTATTTTTGAAAATCGTAAAGTAACACTAAATAGTTGAATTAAATTATATAAGGATGGAAATCATCAAGAATTAATCAAAAACATTCGTAATGTTGCTAAAAATGAATTAAATAAAGATATTAAAATAAATTTAAGAAAGGCGAGTAATTATTTCAGTAATAATAAGCAAGGTATTCATCATCAAAATTTAGAATGAAATATTGGTTGTAGCATTGAAAGTAATGTGTCACATTTGATAAAACAACAATTAGGATGCGGGGCGAGAATATATCATCATAAGAATTTAAATAACTTATTACATTTAAGAATGGCAAATTTAAACAAATTAAATGTATTACATTACATTAATGAAAATATTAATTTAGAAATAGAAATCAAAAAAGAAATATATAAAAATTCATTATGAAATAAATATAATAATAAAAATGATGATAGTTGAATTAACTATAAAGGTAATGCTGTAACAAATAAATATAGTAGATTTAAGTAAGTAAAAATATTAGTTAAAATTTAATAAAATTAATAATTTTTCATTGTGTAAAAATTCAATAATATGATAAAATAGTAATGAATAAAAATGACAACAACAAGAAAGGCAGGGTTAGTTTAGTAATTAAATAATATAATTAGCTGATTTTTTTACTTCTTCAAAGCCACAATACCTAAGAAAACTAAACGCGACCGTACATAACATAACCTTTAATTTTATCTACTATTTTGATAATATTATTTCCTAGGTGAAGAATAAATGTTAGATAAATATAAAGACGAAAATGAATTTTATAGTCTAATAGGCATAAAATATAAAACTTTCATGAAAATGGTAGAAATTTTAAAAGAAGCTGAAGCTAAACAAAAACAAATTGGTGGTAGACCAAATAAATTATCAATAGAGCAAAAATTACTTATGACTTGAGAATACTGAAAAGAATATATTACATATTGTGTTATTGCAAAAAATATAATATTGGTCATGTTGGTTGTATTCGTAATATCTTTTGAGTTGAAAATATTTTAATAAAAAATAGTCACTTTCATATACCTGGCAAAAAGATATTGTTGAAAAATAGGGATTGTACAATTAACTGTGTCTCTAAGTAATTAACTTAAATTCAATCTGTCTTTAAATTTTATCATTAAATGTGAAATTGCAGTACCCCGATTTTTAATTGGCATCGTTCATTTCTTAACCATATTTTGAAATGCTAAATAAAATATTTTAAAAACTGATGCGTCATTAGGAAAAATCTTTTTATTCTTAATTACTTTTCTTAGTTGACTATTAACAGACTCTATTGTATTAGTTGTATAAATAATTCTCCTAAATTCTTGAGGATATTCAAGAAAAATTATTAAATTATTTCAGTTATTTTTTCATGATTTAGTAATTTATGGATACTTTTTATTTCATTTTTCAGAAAAATGAAATAAAGCAACTAACGCTATTTCTTCATTAATTGCTGTATAAATTGATTTTAAATCATTAGCCACAAGTTTGCGATCTTTGTAAGGAACAAATTTTAAACTATTACGAATTTGATGAACAATGAATAATTGGTGCTGTGTTTTTGGGAACACAGCTTCTATTGCATCAGACATCAGACATCCCAATTAAATTATCACTACAAGCAACAAGAATATCTTTTAAGCCGCGATTTTTCATTTCCGTAAGAGGGGAGATTATATTAAGTCAAAATTTGGCTCCCTCATTCTCGCTAATTCACATTCCTAAAATATCTTTTAAACCATCTAAATTAATTCCTAAGGCAAGATAAATTGCTTTATTTATTATTCGTTTATCTTGCTTTAATTTAACAACAATACAATCAAAATAAACAATCGGATAAATCTTCTCTAAAGGTTTAGTTTGTCATATTTTAACTTCTTCAATAACATCATCAGTTATTTGACTAATTAAACTTTCTGAAATTTCTGCTCCGTGATAGAATTCTTGCAATTGTGCTTTGATATCAGAAATTGTCATTCCTCTTGCTCTTGCATATAAAGAAATTACTTTTTGATCAAAGTTATCAAATTTTCTTTGTCTTTTTGGAATAATTACTGGTTCAAAAGTACTATTTCGATCTCTTGGTACATCAATTACGATTGAACCATTTTTAGTAATAATGGTTTTTGGTGTACTACCATTTCTTTTGTTATAGTTATCATCTGTTTCAAGATGATCTTTAATTTCTGCATTTAACATTCTTTCAGTTAATTTTCTGGTAAATTCCTGAAAAATATTATTACTTTTAAATAAATCTTGTGGATTATCAATATTTTCTAAAAAATAATCCACAACTTTATCAATTGCATCAGGTTCTTTTTTTATTTTTTTGTCATTTTCTGTTTTCCTTCGTTTAAGTATAATTCAGAATGAATTATCGAGACACAGAATTTTGGGCAGCCTCTTGAATTTTTATTGAAATAATTTATAGTAAATAATTATTTTTTCTTTTTTTAAAAATACCTAAGAAAACTAAACACGACCTACCAACATTATTAATTCACTTGTATTTAATTTTCAAAGAACAAATTTTTAACACCTTATAAAATAAAAAGACAATCATTGCTGACTGTCTTAATACTTATTAAAATATTTACCTACCTAACAAAACTTTATGCGCCCTAAAAATTTTGTTATTTAACAATAAAATAAAAAGTAAACAATAAGTTTATCTTTTATTTATATTTATATTTATGGTGGAGATGGTGGGAATTGAACCCACTTCCAAAAATAAGCCCCAATTAACATCTACAGTTTATTTTATTCAAAAAAAATTTATTAAAGAAAAATATGAATAAACAAGTAATATCTCTAACTAGTTAATAGAATTTCAATATTGCTTATTAACATCACAATATCTAGTTTATCAAGTATCAACATTAAACTAGCCTAGATAAACTTAGGTTAAAATAATGTGCTATTTATATCCTTTAAAAGGTTGAATTAAGCAACTAATGTTGCCCCCCCAACAAAGTTATGATTTAACATATATGTTGGAATAGCTTGATGTTCTTTTTTGTTTCCGGTTATAACACCTCGAAGTAGATAAGGTTTACCACACCACTGCAGTTAATTGTTTGTTATTCCTGTCGAATCCATTACACCCCCACAAATGTATTATATCAAATTTATGGAATCTTTTGAAGGTCACGTTTAGTTTTCTTAGGTATTTGCTTTGAAGAAATAAAACAATCAGCTAATTATATTATTTAATTACTAAACTAACCCTACCCTTCTTGTTATTGTCATTTTTATTCGTCATCATTTTATCATATTATTGAATTTTTACACAATAAAAATTATTAATATTATTAAATTTTCACTAATATATATTAATTTATATTTTTACTTTGGATTGGCAACCCTTTTTAGGACAATTTTTATATAGACATTTGTTTTCTAAAAGTAACTGAAGATAAATAATTTAAACTGCCATGTATTCTAAGATTATTGTATCAATTAATGCAATCAAATAATTCAAGTTCTAATTGTGCAAGATCATTGAATTTTCTACCATTAATAAATTTTGTTTTAAAAACTTTATAAGTTGCTTCAGCAACTGCATTATCATATGGACAACCCTTCGCATTCAATGATCTTTGAATTTTAAATGTAGATAATAATTGATCAATTATATTATTTTTAAACTCATTACCTCGGTCGGTATGAAATATTTCAATTTTTGATAATGGTCTAGTAATTCGCATAATAGCTTGATAAACCAACTCCGTATTTTTATTTGGTCCGGAACTATAACCAACAATCTCGCGACTATACAAATCAATTAGGAGACATACATAAAATCATTTAAAATCCACTTTTATATAAGTTAAGTCACTAACGATAATTTCATTTATTTTTCTATTATTAAAGTCTCGGTTTACAATGTTATTTACTGGATCATTATTTACTTGAATATTTTTGCATTTAAGTCTTGTTTTTGTGTGCTTTGATATCAAATTATTGTTTTTCATAATGTTTCTAATTTTGCGTCTAGATAGGTTAATACTTTTATGAGCTAATACTACTTTGATTTTTCGAGCTCCATAGACTTGGCGGCTTTCGTTAAATGCACTGATAATTTCTTGATTATAATTATTCACTATTTTCCTTGTGTATTTATTAATTTGATAATAGTAATTGGATTTTGAAATATTTAATAATTTACACATTTTTCTTATTGAATATTTTTTCTTATTGCTATTAACTATTGTTATTTTTTGGCCATTATCAGTGTCGCTTGCTTTAAAATATCATTTTCCATTTTTAAGTCTTTAAGTTCTTTTCGTAAAGTTATTATTTCATTTTCTTCTAATGTGCAATTGTCTTTTGCTTTAAATGAACCAGAATTATTATAATTTTTAACTCAACTATAAATAGTTGGTTTTGGTAAATTATATTCTTTCCCTAAATTAATAACACTTTTGCCATTTTTGTATAGCATAACAATTTGTTTTTTAAATTCTTCAGAGTATGAGGTTTTATTTCCCGTTTTTATATTCCTTCTTTCTTAATAATTTCGAAGTCTATATAATTATGGTCCAACTTATTGTAGCCTATCCAAGTATTATTTTTAATGGCATTTTTATATTTAATTCTAATTTTTATTTTGGCATAAATTTTATAAACAAAATATGCTAATAGCATGATGCTGATAATAATAAATATTATTCCAATCGCAATATTCATTTTTAAACTCCTTTAAAATAATTATAATTTATATCTTTTTTGTTGTTTTCTTTTTCGGCAATGAAAAAACCTAATAATTCTTGTCTTTTAATTAATTTGGTTTCTTTTTCTTTTTGATTAATTGAAATTATTTGATATTTACTATCTTTTATTATTCTGATGCAAATCGAATTTTCATATTTTCCTTTATAAACAAATCGTTTTGGAAACCAAATGCCGATTTGTTCATTAAATCATGGTATTTTTGGTGCTTTAATAAGCATTGCGTTTTGCGTTTCTTTTAAAAGATATTTTTTAGTATTTAAGAAAATGTTTTTAATGTTTTTCATAATAAATTTCCTTTCTTATAAATAAACTAAGTTATATTAACTAAGTTAGTTAACTTAGTTTTTTAAATACTTATATATCGCAGATTTAAGTGTTTAACAAGCTTTGTTAGTAAATTTTGTCTTTTAATTAGATAAAGATTTTAATAATTTTAAACTTAGCATCTCCCTATATAAAAATTTCTACACTTTAATATCCGCGCTCTACCCTTGGAACTAATTTAATAGCGTGTATATTTTTAGGAAATCCACCCATTCATTTTTTTATTGCAAAAAGAAACAAATTGCTATAGCTAATAGGATGTTATCTATTGACTGGTAAACTTCTTTTGGTTATGGCGACCACCCATAACTTATCGTGCTTTAATACATACCAACATTATTAATTCACTTATATTTAATTTTCAAAGAACAAACTTTTAACACCTTATAAAATAAAAAGACAATCATTACTGACTGCCTTAATACTTATTCAAATCTTTTGCTCACTTAACAAAACTTTATTCGCCCTGTTCCCTTCTTCTGAATAGAATTCAGAATGAATTATCAAGACACAGAATTTTGGACAGGCTCTGTTAAAAATGCAGAAATTAAAGATCATCTGTTTCAAAATGATCTTTAATTTCTGCATTTAACATTCTTTCAGTTAATTTTCTGGTAAATTCCTGAAAAATATTATTACTTTTAAATAAATCTTGTGGATTATCAATATTTTCTAAAAAATAATCCACAACTTTATCAATTGCATTAGGTTCTTTTTTTATTTTTTTGTCATTTTCTGTTATCCTTCGTTTAAGTATAATTCAGAATGAATTATCAAGACACAGAATTTTGGACAGCCCCCAAATATCCTAAATATTTATTTTATCTTAATTTTATCATTACTATAAATTAAAAATTAATATTTCTGAAATTATTTTATTATTTAATTTTGTTTTTATTAGTAAAAATAATTTATCTTTATTTATCTTTATTTTTTTTTATTTCATCATTAATAGTTAATGAAGGGATACTTATCTTTTAAACTGAGGTTGAATCTTGTTTTAAAATATAAACACTATCTTTAGTACCAAAATAAATATTATTTTCATCAAAATCAAAATACTTAATAAATAAGTTATTTGTTCCATCAATTTGTTTAACTTTAATTTCATTGTGCTTTAAAACATAAGCACCTTCGTTTTCGTCTGTTACAAAATAAATATTATTCTTACATTCACAAATACCATTAATATTTTTTTATCTAATATTTTTTCTATTTTATCATTTTTAAGAACATAAGCACCTTCCTTTGTTGCAAAATATAAATTAGCGGTTTTAAAATTAATAATTAAATGTTTATCTACTATTTTTATTTTTTTTTATTTCTTCGGCTAATTTTAAATTTGTTTTTAATAACGATAACTTATCACGAGATTTTAAAAAGAAAGCATCATTATTTTTAATACATATTAAATTAACCCTAATATTATTTAATTGAGTAATTTTCAAATTATTGTCTAATTTATATAATCCATTATCTGTTCCAAAATAAACATTATTATCAAACGCAGAAATTGCATTTATATAAAAATCTTTTTGCTTTAATATAGATAGTGTTATTTTACCTTGTTTCAAAATATACATGCCATTATCCGCTTCAAAATAAACATCATTATTTTATACTAAAATTAAGGTTATATTTTTATTTTCTATTCAAGAAATTTTTGTCATTTCCTGTTTATTTAAATCTAAAAAAAATACCTTTGTTTTAAATTCCTTATTAATTAAATTACGAGAAATAATAATATTTTTATTATTATAAGTAACTTATTCTGTTCTTGTAAAAAGTGGAAATTTGTCTATTTTATTAAAATAATTATTATTTTTATAGAACATTAAACTAATGAAGACAATTATTAATAAAATAATTAAACTTAAAATATATAATAATTTTTTAAAGTTTTTAATAACCATCATTAAAAGATAAAAGACTTTTTATTTTTCCTAATATTGCTTTATTTCTTTCATCATTAGTTTTGAATTTTTTTATTTCTTGTTCACTAAAAAGATCTTCACTGATTTTACTTATAAAATTATTTAATTGTTGATTTGTCAATTCTAATTCTGTTATTTTTTTGTTTAATTGTTGATTTGTCAATTCTAATTCTGTTATTTTTTTGTTTAATTGTTGATTTGTCAATTCTAATTCTGTTATTTTTTTGTTTAATTGTTGATTTGTCAATTCTAATTCTGTTATTTTTTTGTTTAATTGTTGATTTGTCAATTCCAATTCTGTTATTTTTTTGCTTAATGTATTTTCATTATTTTTAGTAACTGTTAATTTTTCTTGTAATGTTACTATTTTACCAGTTAATTCCGTTATTTTTTGTTGTTTTTCATCTAATTTTGTATTTAAACTACTTTTTACTTGATTTATTTCCCTATTTTTATCATCTAAATCCTTCTGTAAATTTTCAACAATTTTTTCTAGTTGAGATATTACTATATTTAATTGATTTTCCTTATTAATTTCAATTTTAAACTTTTCTCGTAAGGATTCTATTTCGCCAGTCAATCCCGTTATTTTTTGTTGTTTTTCATCTAATTTTGTATTTAGTTCATTTTCTAGTTCTACTATTTTATTGTTTTTATTATTTAAATCTCTTTGTAAATTTTCCATCATTTTTTTACTATTTTCACTATTACGCAACTTGTCTTCTAACGAAGTAATGAAATCTTTTGATAAATTTATTTGATTATTTAGTTTATTTATTTTTTTACCTTCATTTTTTTCCAATTCTGCTATTTGCCTATTTTTATCATCTAAATCTTTCGCCATATTTTGAATTTTTACTTTTAACACAAAAAGAGATTGATTTAAATTTTTATTTAATTCTGTTAAGGATATATTTTTAAAAGAACTAACATCATTATCTAATAAAAATTCAATTTCATTATTTAAAGTTTCTAAAGTATCATTTAAACTATTTTTTTCTAATTTTGCTGTTTTTAATTCAATTTCTAATTCTGCTATTTTTTGTTGTTTTTCATCTAATTGTGTGTTTAGATTACTTTTCAGTTGATTTATTTCATTAATTAATTCCGCTATTTTTTGTTGTTTTTCATCTAATTGTGTGTTTAGATTACTTTTCAGTTGATTTATTTCTTTATTTTTATTATCTAGATTTTCTTTTATTAATTTTAATTGTTCTTTTATTAAAAAAAGTATATTTTTTGTTGACATTTCATTATTTAATTTAAATTTTGATTCTAAAAGATTTTGTAAATTTAAATTAATTTCTTTTAATTCTTTTGTAAAAGAATTTTCTAAATCTTTTTTTTCTTTAATTAATTGTTTTTTTGTAATTAACATGTTTTTTAAACTATTATAATTTAAATAATATATATTATTTAGGGTAATAAAATATATATTTTCTTTACTAAAAAAAACTTCTTTTATATTTCTTAATTTGTTTTTTATTTTTTTAAGAAAAATTCATTCTTTTGTATTTGCATTCAAAAAATACATTTTCTCTTCACATATAATATATATATTATTTTCAATATCAAAAAACATATTGTCAATATAGTAACTTAGTTTTAAGATAAATTGATCACAGTTATCTTTATTTACTATATTATTAGAAAATTTATACAATTCTTTATTATAAAAATCTTTTGAAGAAATAAGATAAATATTACTTTTGTTATCAATTTTAATTCCTTCTATATTTAAATTTTGATTAATTTGTTTTAAAAAATCTAAGTCAAAATATGTAAACTGATTTTGATAATAAATAGTTAAATTAAAAGAAAATTTTTTATCTTTCTTCCGACTAACAAAATAAACATCATTTTCATTATTAACATCAAAATCTAATATTTGTTCTTCAGAAAAAAATTTTTCTGCATAATCTTCGCTATTATTTATTAAATTATACTTAAATATATTATCATCTGATAAGAAATAAATAGTGTCCTTGCTGGTTTTAATTTTTGAAATATTAAAATTTTTAATACCATCTATATGAATATCTTTGATATAAGAACCATTTAAATTAAATCTAAAAATACTATTATTTAAAAGAAAATAAATATCATTTTCATTGATTAAAAATCGTATTAAATTATTTAATAAATAACTATATTTATTCGGTAAAGTAAAAGTTCTTTTATTTAATTGCTCCATTGATTCATTAAAATTATTGTTTGTTTTTGAATAAAGATAAAGTTCATTATTTTTGATATTTTTATACAAGAAATAAAAATAATTATTTTTAATATATGAACCAATAAATTCCAAATTTACATTATCTTTTTCATCTAATAAATTATTATATTTTTGTATTACATTTTTCTTTTCTTTTTGCTTTTGGATTAAATTATTTGATTCTTTTTGTTTTTGAATTGGATAATTAGCAGAAACTGCCGGCATACAACTACTTGTTATTGTAACTGTTCCTAATAATCCTACAAGTTTTTTTCTCATTTTGCTATTGTTCCTTTCCTTTTCGTTATTTTATTAAATTAGATATGCATTATTGTTAAACAAATAAAAAACATTAGCAGTGGCAACAAAGTTATTAATAGCAAAGCGGCCTAAACTCTTTTCTTATTTAGGGAATTAATTTTATCACATAACAAATATTTTTAAAATGAAATTTATTTTCTAGATCGCGTTTAGTTTTCTTAGGTATTCCTTTGAAGAAGTAAAAAAATCAGCTAATTATATTATTTAAGTACTAAACTAACCCTGGACGCATAAATTTTTGTTAGGTAGGAAAATGTTTAAATAATTTTTAATGACAAGCAACAACAATTTAATTATAATTTTATTTGGAAAATAAATAGAGCGTATAAAATATTCGTTTGGTGGGTAATTTTCCAAAAACTAAGAAAAAGACAGAAATAAAATTCTGTCTTTTTTAATTAGGTTAAAATTGTCGTTAGCCTTGCTTAGTTTAAGAAAATAATAGCAAAACCGACTAAATAAAACTCTCCTACTTGGAATGTCGTTAAACCAAGCAAGCGAGGATAAACAATATAGGGGGGGCCGTACCGCTACGACACAATGGGGGCAATTATTTTGGGCAATATAAAAGAGTTATTGTGGTTTGGGGATAAATCTTTAACCTGCAATAGTTAAAGGGTGGGTGTTCCACAATAAAAAAAATTTAGAAATCTTACTATTTATAAGGAGGTTTTGCGAGTGTCTTTAAAAGAACTCTGTCAAAAAGAGTTAAAAATTAAAGTACAAAATAAATCAACACTAATTAACAAATGTCAGTGTTATATCAATGATTATTTTACAAAATTAACCAAAAACAGAAAAGGTGGTTGATATTATAAAAAATATGCTCGGCATTGTTTAGCAAGGTTGGAATTTATTAATAAACAAAAAATAAATGCTAAACTTTGATTTTTAACTTTGCAATGCAAAAATAATCATCAAATTATTAAAAAATTAATTTTTAAGAAAAATAAATGATGAATTATTAATATCAAAAATTAGAAAGGAAAGTGTACATGTTTGAAAATAATATCAAAAATACAATTAGCGATTTAATTAACGAAATTAAAACAACAACAGAGAACAATTTGAGCAATTTAGAACAAATTACGGAATCTTTAATTGATAAAGTTAACAATATTGAAAATATCTTAAATCAAATACGATAAAAAATAAACCAACTACTTATTAAAATTAGTTGGTTTTTTATTTTGGTATGACAACCCTTTTTAGGACACTTTTTATGTAGACTGCCATTTTTTAAATTCAACGGGTGTTAAATAATTTAAGCCACCGTTAATTTAGAAAATGGCAGTCTACATAAAAAGTGTCCTAAAAAGGGTTGCTATTCCATAATTTTTTTTATTACTTATTTTTTAAATAAAATGATAATTAAATTGTGATTGTTTTTCTTTCAAAATTATTTAAATCTTTACCTACCTAACAAAACTTTATGCGTCATACCAATAAAATTGTCTACTTTTATCGTATAGTGTCAATTGCCGGATTAAAAGTAATTGTATAAATCATTAGCTTATTCTCCCTTTTCTAATTATTATTTTATCTTAAAGATGTTAAAAAGTCTTTTTATATTAGTAAAAATGAAATATCATAATTAAAAAGTAGTTTTTATAATTAATTATAAAAACTACTTAAATTAGATTTATTTTGGGGGCTCCTTCAACTATTTTAAAAGAACCAGTTAATGGTATTTTTAAATCTTAACTCACAGTCTAATGGTGGTCCGGGGCGGAATCGAACCGCCGACACCTTGAGCTTCAATCAAGTGCTCTACCGACTGAGCTACCGAACCCTACTCTAACCTGGCGGCCCCGAAGGGAATTGAACCCTTGGTCTCCTCTGTGACAGAGAGGCATGTTAACCACTACACCACGGGGCCAATTGGTTGCGGGAGAAGGATTTGAACCTCCGACCTTCAGGTTATGAGCCTGACGAGCTACCAGACTGCTCTATCCCGCGATATGTTTCGTTAATAATTACTATTATAATGGCGGAGGTGAAGGGATTTGAACCCCTGCGAGTTTTTATACTCCTTGCGGTTTTCAAGACCGCTCCCTTCAACCAGGCTTGGGTACACCTCCATAAAATAATATCATAATGGTGGACCCTGTAGGGCTCGAACCTACGGCCATCCGGTTATGAGCCGGATGCTCTAACCAACTGAGCTAAGGGTCCAATATTAAAACTAACTTATATTTAATTGGTTGTTTAAATCTATAAAATTGTCACTAATCTTAAACAAAATAAATTATAATAAAAATAACGCAAGTTTGCAAGCATAAACCAAGATAAGGTCGCGTTTAGTTTTCTTAGGTATTGTTTTGAAGAAGTAAAACAATCAGCTAATTATATTATTTAATTACTAAACTAACCCTACCCTTCTTGTTATTGTCATTTTTATTCATTACCATTCTATCATATTATTGAATTTTTACACAATAAAAATTATTAATATTATTAAATTTTCACTAATATATATTAATTTATATTTTTACTTACTTAAATCTATTATATTTGTTTGTTACAGCATTACCTTTATAATTAATTCAACTATCATCATTTTTATTATTATATTTATTTCATAATGAATTTTTATATATTTCTTTTCTGATTTCTATGGATAGGCTACAATAAGTTGGACCATAATTATATAGACTTCGAAATTATTAAGAAAGAAGGAATATAAAAATGGGAAATAAAACCTCATACTCTGAAGAATTTAAAAAACAAATTGTTATGCTATACAAAAATGGCAAAAGTGTTATTAATTTAGGGAAAGAATATAATTTACCAAAACCAACTATTTATAGTTGAGTTAAAAATTATAATAATTCTGGTTCATTTAAAGCAAAAGACAATCGCGCACTAGAAGAAAATGAAATAATAACTTTACGAAAAGAACTTAAAGACTTAAAAATGGAAAATGACATTTTAAAGCAAGCCGCACTGATAATGGCCAAAAAATAACAATAATTAATAGCAATAAGAAAAAATATTCGATAAGAAAAATGTGTAAATTATTAAATATTTCAAAATCCAATTACTATTATCAAATTAATAAATACACAAGGAAAATAGTGAATAATTATAATCAAGAAATTATCAGTGCATTTAGCGAAAGCCACCAAGTCTATGGAGCTCGAAAAATCAAAGTAGTATTAGCTCATAAAAGTATTAACCTATCTAGACACAAAATTAGAAATATTATAAAAAACAATAATTTGATATCAAAGTACACAAAAACAAGACTTAAATGCAAAAATATTCAAGTAAATAATGATCCAGTAAATAACATTGTAAACCGAGACTTTAATAATAGAAAAATAAATGAAACTATCGTTAGTGACTTAACTTATATAAAGTGGGTTTTAAATGATTTTATGTGTGTCTCCTAATTGATTTGTATAATCGCGAGATTGTTGGTTATAGTTCCGGACCAAATAAAAATACGGAGTTGAGTTGGTTTATCAAGCTATTATGCGAATTACTAAACCATTATCAAAAATTGAAATATTTCATACCGACCGAGGTAATGAGTTTAAAAATAATATAATTGATCAATTATTATCTACATTTAAAATTCAAAGATCATTGAGTGCGAAGGGTTGTCCATATGATAATGCAGTTGCTAAAGCAACTTATAAAGTTTTTAAAACAGAATTTATTAATGGTAGAAAATTCAATGATCTTGCACAATTAGAACTTGAATTATTTGATTACATTAATTGATACAATAATCTTAGAGTACATGGCAGGGCAGTTTAAATTATTTATCTCCAGTTACTTTCAGGAAAACAAATGTCTACATAAAAAGTGTCCTAAAAAGGGTTGCCATTCCATAGTAGATAAAATTAAAGGTTATGTACCAAGTCTATTATAAAAATAAGAAAAATATCCAAACCAGTAATTTTAATTAATTACTGGTTTTTATTAATCTATAGATAAGAGAAAAAATTAAAAAGTTGTTTAAGGTAATTACGGTCATAGAAAAAGCCCGCCCAAAATTTTTTGTCTTGATAATTTTATTCTGAACTTTCCAAAGAAATAGAACAAAAAAGCAAAATCCCCTTGATACACTTGATAAAGTTGCTGATTATTTTTTAGAAGTAAAATTTAAAGACAGAGTAAATCTAAGTTAATTCTTAGAGGTACAGTTAATTGTACAGACCCAATTTTTTAGTTATTAAGGATTTTCAATTTCGATTTCAAAATCATTTGTTTCTTGCAATATGTAGTCTATGATGTTATTAACTTTAAAATCATCCAACTCTGTACCTTGTGCTTTAATTGTTATTTTTTTATCAATTATTCAAACTTCATGCGGTCTGCTGTTAACTCCTTTATAAGGAATAAGGAATATTATGGTGAGTGTCAGGCATTTTTTGTCTGTGTGTAGTTATTAGTTGTTTAATTTTTTTTGTTTACTTTAACTATTTTCAAATTCTTTTGTAAATCAAAAAGTAAAAGTGTCTAAATCTTTTATTTCTGGTGGCTTTTCATTTAAATTGATATTATCTTTTTTATCTATGTTAACTACAAAAAGTTGATTGTTATTTTTTAAAATAAGAAATTTTACTTTTTTTAAGCCCTTGATTTCAAAATTATAAACTTTATTACTTTGTCTTTTATTTCTAATTAATTGTGTTGTTGTTTTGTCATTGTTAATTTTTTGGGGAATGGTAAAAATGTTATTGAAACCAATAATTAACACGGTAAATATTTTCATAAACATTTTTATCACTCCTTTTTAAAATATTTTATTTTTTATTGTTCTTTTTTCTTTAATTTTTTTAATAAGTCACTCAATACCACAATTTATAATTAAAGCTATTGTAATGCATATATCTAAATACCCTAGTATCATAAGTGAAATTAATGCTTCAAATTTTTCATATAATAATTTCAAATCATTAATTTCCAATTTTAAAAATGGAATGAAAAAGATAATAATCATAAAAATGTAAGGCAAAATTTTCCATCAATATTTTTTTAAAGAATTAATGAGTTTGTTTGATTTCGTTTTTCAAAACTCTTTTTGCTTTAATTTTTTGAATAATAAAGCGGATTAATTTTTCAAATTTAAGTGCAAAATAATATTGCTCCGCCTCATCAAAAAACAAATATTCCTGCCGGCATAATACCACTATTGAACTTGCCAAAGAAATTAACCATCTCTTCATTCATAAAATCATTAAATTCTTTACTTGTTCCAGTTATTCATTTAGTATCACTTACTATTAATGCACAAATTAATAAGCTTATAAAGATGAAAATGATACTTAATACTATTTTTAACCACTGCTTTTTAAAAGAATTTTTAATTCTTAATTTTAATGGCATTTTTTCTTTTGAATTATCTTTTTTAAATAATTTTGCTAAAAGTTTTTTCATTTTAACTCTCCTTTCATATTTTTTATCGCCCTTTAATCACAATAAATAAAGTAACAAGTACACAAGTGACGCCCAGAATGGTAAAGATTGGATGTTGCAAAAATATTCGAGCCATCGGTTTAAACAAATCTAAAATTGTTAAATTGCTAGTAATAAATTTTTGGAAATTGGCAAGCCCTTCGCTAATATAGTTTGTTAAAGTGTCAAAATGACTACCAGCTAATAGTTCAAGAACAGTTATTAAGATAAAAATAATAATTAGTTTAAATATTGTTACTTATTTTGTTTTATTTTTATTGGTTTTATTTGTTTTTTTTAGCTTTTCCTCACACACTTAACCGCCCCTTATTTTTAACCGCGTATTGGCGTTGTTTTTCTAAATTAACTTGTTGACTACCAAATTCAAGAATAATTGCCATAAGAAATTCTACAGCCAGTGTTAAGAATAAAAGAAATATTAATTGAATTTTCGTTCCTGGTACTTCAAGACTTCAAATTAAATCAAAAACTTTATAAAGCATTTGGGCGAGAAAGTCGGCCATTTTTGCAAGATTTTCTATTTTTTATTGTTCCTTTTCTTTCATTTTTCTTAAAAATTTGCTAAATTTATTCATTTTTAAGTATTCTAAGTCTTCTAAATCAATTGCTGTATCAGATCAGCATATAGTATTTGTCTTCGTAGTCAGGATTTACTTTTGAATTTAAGTAATCTTTTAAAAATGCTAGGTAAAAAGAATTGTAAGTGTTAATTATTGGCAGAGGAATTTTTAGTTTAAAAAAATAAATATCAAGTTCAGTAATATCACGATATTTAATGCGACGACCCCTTTTACTATTTTTAGCATCAATTAAGGTGTTTCGTCAGCGTTCATATTCTTCAATGCTCGTAAAGGCGCCATAAATGACTTTTAAGTAGGGACGAAAAATATTAACGGGTTTTTTACAAATTCCCGCAATTACATTATTGGCAATATCACGAACTTTAACTCAAATATGTTTATCTCTTTGACCGCTAGTCAGCACAATATGACCGAAATGGCGGGCCAAAGCAAAATGCTTTTGGATGCCGCTTTCTTCGTTTTTGGTATTATTTTTTTTCTCAATCCGTTCCTTCTAAAAATAAATTGGTTTCATCTCATAGAAGTAAGGTCTTATCTGGCAATACCCGACAATCAAAGTCTAACAAGCCCATATGTCCTAAACTTAATTTTTGAGTTTCTAGTAATGGAAAAGTTGAGGCGATATGATATTTCTTCTTTTTTAGTAATTTTGATGCGTATACTAAAAAGGCAGTTTTTCCAGCTCCTAATGAACCAATCACAATATTTAATGGTGAATTTTTTAAGAAATTAATAACTTTGTTAATTTGTGTTAAATTACCGATTTTAAAAAGAAAAATTAAAATACAACCTGCTAAAAATAAATAGCTTACAATGTTTTTAAAATAACCATAACCGTTGTAAATATATCAAATTGCTCCGCAATGTCATAAAATTAGAAATGAGGTGCGATTCAATTCAATAAAATGGTTATTTTTTTCTATTATTCATTTGCAAAATTTCATCTTGCACCCCACTTTATTTTTTTGTTAGCGGACTGACTCTGACTGCGCCAAGTAATTTTTCAAACATTTTAAAGCAAATAAAGAATATTACCAAAATAAATGGAAAAATGAAGATTCAGTAATCAGCAAAGAAGTTACCGACTTGTGGCATATTAACAGCAATAATTTCTCACATTTTAGTAAACGCCGTTATAATTGCGTTTCACAATTTAGTCATCGCGTCACCAGCTGTTATTTTTTCTACTGTTGCTGGTGTATCGGCCAAAAAAGTTCCAATCATATAATCACCTCCTTTCTCTTTAAAACATTCATCATTTATATTCAAAGTTTTTCTTAAATTTGTTAAACCCACAATTAACCTTACTTAACACGATTGTATTTTTTCCTAATTAATTTTGAATTTCTTTGGGAATGCATCACAATGTAACTTCTTGACATTAATTTTGCCTCTATCTAAATACTGATATGGTTTTTCAAAGTAACATTAGAATAAATCACACCATAATCGCTGTTAAGAATCAAAAAGCAATGTTTGCTATTAAAATTCAAAGTGGTGCTTCGGTTAATTTAATTTCTTTGCCACCAGTAATGTGAGCCGGAATAGTTGTAATTTTAATAAATAAATCTCAGAAAGTTTGTTTAATTTGTTCTTAATTAAATTCTTTTAAATTTACTGTCATTTTTTATCGCCCAAAAATCATTTTTATTGGTAAATACATAATTGAAATTAAGGCGAAAAGAAAAGTAATGATAATAATTAATCCGGCAATAAATGCAGCCTGTGCAGGCATTTTTTCTATCGAAACAAACAGTTTTAAGAATTCCATAATAATTTCTCAAAACATTATTTTTTACTCGCGTTATTTTCTTTTGAATTAGGAGCTTTAACCCATTCTTCAAAGCGAGCAATAAATATCTTTTCATCTTTTGTGAAATTACCAGTATTATTTTTAATGACATTTTTATATTTAATTCGCATTTTTATTTTGGCATAAATTTTATAAGCAAAATATACCAATAGCATTGTGCAAATGATAATAAATATTATTTCAATCGCAATATTCATTTTTAAACTCCTTTAAAATAGTTATAATTTATATCTTTTTTGTTGTTTTCTTTTTTGGCAACGAAGAAGCTTAATAATTTTTGGCCTTTAATTAATTTGGTTTCATTTTCTTTTTGATTAATTGAAATTATTTGATATTTACTATCTTTTATTATTCTGATGCAAATCGAATTTTCATATTTTCCTTTATAAACAAATCGTTTTGGAAACCAAATGCCGATTTGTTCATTAAATCACGGAATTTTTGGTGCTTTAATAAGCATTGCGTTTTGTGTTTCTTTTAAAAGATATTTTTTAGTATTTAAGAAAATGTTTTCAATGTTTTTCATAATAAATTACCTTTCTTATAGATAAACTAAGTTATATTTAACTAAGTTAGTTAACTTAGTTTTTTAAACACTTATATATCGCAGATTTAAGTGTTTAACAAGCTTTGTTATTAAATTTTGTTTTTTAATTAGATAAAGATTTTAATAATTTTAAACTTAGTATCTCTCTATATAGAAATTTCTACACTTTAATGTCCGCATCCTCCCCTTGGAACTAATTTAATAGCATGTATATTTTTAGGAAATCCACCCCATTCATTTTTTTATTGCAAAACGAAACAAATTGCTATAGCTAATAGGATGTTATCTATTAACTGGTAAACTTCTTTTGGTTATGACGATCACCCACAATTTATCGTGCTTTAATACATACCAACATTATTAATTCACTTGTATTTAATTTTCAAAGAACAAATTTTTAACATCTTATAAAATAAAAAGACAATCATTGCTGACTGTCTTAATACTTATTCAAATGTTTCCCCGCCCAATAAAACTTTATGCGCCCCCAAGATAAATAATAAAGTTTACTATTTCTATTTAATATTCTAGGAATTAATATTAGATTCAGGACTCGCTAAAGATTCAAATTTATCACAAAGAACTAAAATGCCACCAATAAAACCAGAAAAAATTTCAAAAATACCTGCCAAAATATAATTTTAACTCTTTTTAACTAATAATAAACTATTAGTTACTATCCCCATCACTGCCAAAATTACTAAAATAACATTAATAATTCAAAATACACCAAATATAAATCTAACAACTCCGGCTCTAATTAAAGTATGTGCCAATGAAATTAGAGCAAAAAATAAAATGATAATTAAATTGTCATTACTTTTCATTAAAAATTATTTAAACTTTTTCCTACCTAACAAAACTTTATGCGTCCAATAACTTTATTTCATACCGATCGTGGTAATGAGTTCAAAAATAAAATCATTGATGAAATTTTAATAACCTTTAATATTAAAAGATCATTAAGCAATAAAGGTTGTCCTTATGATAATGCTGTGGCTGAAACAACTTACAAAACCTTTAAAACAGAATTTATTAAGGGTAAAAAATTTGAAAATTTAACACAATTAAAATGCGAACTATTTGATTTTGTTAATTGATACAACAATATTCGAATTCACGGTAGCTTAAATTATTTAACACCCGTTGAATTTAGAAAATGGCAGTCTACATAATAAAAAGTGTCCTAAAAAGGATTGTCATTCCAGTTAATTGTACAATCCCAAAAAAGTGACCAAAATAATGATCATATTTTCTGTTACTAAAACATATGATAGAATAAGATGTGAGAAGATAAGAAAGGTAATAGCAGATGAATAAAGAACAAAAATTTACGAATAATTTTAATGGGAAGAAAATTGTTATTGAGTATGGTAGTTTAGCATCACTAGCAACAAGTTCAATTTTAGTACGTTATGAGGAAAGTACGGTATTAAGTATTGTTAGTTTTAATGAAGAACCATCAACATTAGATTTTTTTCCTTTAACAGTTGTATTTCAAGAAAAATTATATTCTGTTGGAAAAATTCCTGGAGGGTTTTTTAAGCGCGAAGGAAAGCCTAGTGAATATTCAACATTAGCATCAAGGTTAATTGATCGTCCTTTGCGACCTTTGTTTCCTAATAATTTTAATCACGAAATTCAAGTAATTAATAATGTATTAACGGTTGATTCTAAAGCTGATGTCAGAATGGCAGCATTATTAGGTTCTTCATTAGCATTATGTATTTCAAAAATTCCTTTTAATGGTCCGGTAGCAGGAGTTGTTATTGGGAAAATAAATGGTGAATTAATTTGTAATCCTACAAGTCAGCAATTAGAACAATCATCGTTAGAATTAATTGTTGCGGGAACAAAAGCATCAATTAATATGGTTGAAGCTAGTGGTCAAGAAATTAGTGAAGAAGAAATGTTAGTAGCAATTTCGACGGCACATACAGAAATTAAAAAATTAGTTGCTTTTCAAGAAGATATTATTAATATTATTGGTCAAGAAAAAATGCCTATTATTGAATTAGAATTTGATAATAAGTTAGTATCAACTATTACTAGTCAGTATGAACAACAAATTATTAAAGCTTTAAGTATTAAAACGAAACAAGAACAAAAAAAAGCTTTAAAAGATGTTTATAATGCCTTGTTTGCTGTTTATGATAATCAACAATATGTTAATGAATTAGAAAAAAAAATGGTTATTAAACAAATTAGAGCTATTTATCAAACTTTATTAAAGAAAATTGTTCGTAATTTTATTATTAATAAGAAAATTCGTTTAGATGGTCGTGTGAGCAATGAAATTCGACAGCTAACATCAATTATTGATTTTCTGCCAATAGTTCACGGTAGTGCTTTATTTACTCGTGGCGAAACGCAAGTATTATCAATTGTAACTTTAGGAGCTCTAGGAGAACATCAAATTATTGATGGTTTAACAGAAGAGGAAAGTAAACGCTTTATGCATCATTATAATTTTCCATCATTTTCAGTTGGCGAAACCGGAAGATTTGGACCACCAACTAGAAGAGAAATTGGTCATGGAGCATTAGCAGAAAAAGCATTGTTACAAGTATTGCCTAATATTGATGATTTTCCTTATACGATTAGAGTTGTAACGGAAGTATTGGCATCTAATGGTTCAACCTCCCAAGCAGCAATTTGTGCTTCTTCATTAGCTTTAATGGCTAGTGGAGTACCGTTGAAATCTAGTGTTGCCGGGAGTGCAATGGGATTAATTAAAGATGGTAATGATTATGTTATTTTAAGTGATATTCAAGGTAGTGAAGATCACTTTGGCGATATGGATTTTAAAGTTTCAGGAACAAACCAAGGAATTTGTGCTTTACAAATGGATATTAAAATTGATGGCATTACAATGGAAATTTTTAAAGAAGTATTACTGCAAGCTAAAATTGGGCGAAAGAATATTTTAGATAATATGAAAAAAACAATTGATGTTGCTCGTGATAAAGTAAGTAAAAATGCTCCTAAAATTAAACAATTACAAATTCCGATTAATCGTATTCGTGATGTTATTGGTGTTGGTGGTAAAGTAATTACTAATATTGTTGAAGTTTCTGATAATGTTAAAATTGATATTGATGATCATGGTAAAGTAACTATTTATCATAAAGATGAAGCATCAATATTAATGGCAGAAAAATTAATTAAAGATATTATTGAACCGGTTATAATTGGAGAAATTATTACGGGAACTGTTGTTCGGATTGAAAAGTTTGGTTACTTTATTAATTTAAAAGAGAATATTGATGGATTATTACATAATTCAAAAATTCCGAAAAATACTTCGTTATTAAAATTAAAACAAAAAGTAACAATAAAAGTAATTGGTATTGATGAAAAAAATCGTGTTAATTTAGAATTAATTAGTGAAAATAAAATTAAAATTGAATAGAAAAATAAAATGGACTTTTATTTAAAATATGTAGAAACCATATACATATATATGACAAGATTTTGGTTTTTACAAGCTTGCTGTTAATTAATAAATAAATACGAGCTCATTTATTTATTACAAAAAATATAAGGTTAAATTAATATTTATTATTTTTAGTTGTGCCTTGTATTTTTTTGTGCCTTGATAGTAATAAACTAAGTTAATTAGTAAACGAAGTTTACTAACAAATTTTGTTAAACATAAATGTTTAACAAAATAAATATTTAGCTTAGTTATCTAACTAAGTTAAATATAACTTAGTTTAATATAACTAAATATATTTGTAAGGAAGGTGGTATGTATGTGAGAAATATTGAAAATATTTTTTTAAATACTAAAAAATATCTTTTAAAAGAAACACAAAACGCAATGCTTATTAAGGCACCAGAAATTCCGTGATTTAGTAATCCTATTGGTATTTGATTTTCAAAACGATTTGTTTATAAAGGCAAATATGAAAATTCTATTTGTATTGGAATAATTTGAAATGGTGATTATCAGTTGGTTTCGGTTAATAAAAAAGAGCAGGAGTCTAATTTGATTATAGGACAAGAATTGTTAAATTTTTTTATTGCTGAAAAAGAAAACGATAAAAAGGATGTAAGTTTTAATTATTTTAAAAATTAATTTTAAAAGTGTTTTAAGGCGCCTTAAGAATAGAGGTAAATAAAAAAAACATTTTGGGTTGATGTTTATAGTGGCAAGGCGGTGCGGAAAGCGTATGCTCCATGCTCCGCGCCCGCTAGTTATGGATGAGTTTAGTTATTTAACTAAGTTATTGCAATTTTTTGATTTGATGTAGTAAAAAAATAGTTTTGGAGTTTTAGAAATGAAAATGTGAGTTAGTGTGGATGAACCACCTAAAAATTATTGTCGAAAGTTTATATATTCTATTAATAAAAAAACTGGATTAGAACAAAAAATTTGAGCGTCTAAATCTGCAGTTGAATCTGTTAAAACTGGTTTAGTCGGTGATAATTGACTTTGTGTTAATATTGCATATTAAAAAGATTAGAAAATTAAGGAGAAAAGAAAGATGAGTATATTTGGATTAGTATTTTTTACGATTTTAACATTATTACTAGCATATTATATTGCGGTTAATATTTATCGGTTTTTTAAAGATAAAAAGAAATATGATAGTGAAGCAAAACAGTTGCCAAAAGATTTTACTTATGCACAACGAATATTTATTGCGAAGTTTAAGTGAAATTTATTAGAACAAGATGAAAAAGAAATTAAAAATTAGGTTTAGAAAATGTTTAAAAAAATAATTATTGAGTTAATTGAATTAATTTATCCAACCGCTGATTTACCGCCCCAAGTTGTATTTTTGTTTTCAATTTTAATAATTGTAATGCTTTTCGCGGCCATTATTTTTCTACTCTTTTGACCTTTTAAGCGGTAATTATTATGTTTTTAGTTGCTTGAAAAGATTTAGATTGAGAAATGACAAAATTGTATTTTTGGGATTTATTTATTCAAATTACAGTTATTCCGGCGCGAGTTTCTGGCAAAAAAATTGATTTAACCAAAGAACTACTTTGACTTTTAATAGCAAATATTGCCTTTTGAATGGTATTAGTATTCATTGTCTTATTTATGGTTATTTTATTTTATAAGATTAAATCATATTTTGTTTAGAAAAAAATGGGGGGGGGTGATTATATGTTTAGAATTTTTCTTAATGGAACAACAACACCACCAATAGCAATTACTGGTGAACAAGCCGGTTACTAACTTATGAAAAGCATTAATTAAAGCGTTTGGTAATATTCGAACTGATATTATTGGTGGTAATATGCCAAATTTCGTTAATTTCTTTGCTACATATTGAGTTTTCTTGCTTGGTGTGATTATTGGTTTATTTTTAATCGCTTTCAAAATGTTTGAAAAATTAATGCCCGGCAGATAGTAATAGAAATAAAGAAAGTGTGATTTAAGTGATGCTATTGTTTAAAAAAATAAATTTAAGATTATATGATTTTGTGGCTTTAAATCGCACTTTATTTATTATTGCGTGATTCTATTCTGTGGTGCAATTTTGCATTATTATAATCCAATCCTCAGAGTTGACGAATGTTATTTGATATTATTTATTTATTAATTGCTTTGTATATTTTATATACTAAAATTTCTCATTTTTTTGCACGTCGTAGTTTTATTAATTTCTTATTAAATTTACCTTTAAATTTAGTAATTGGCGCCTTGCCTTAGGAACTGGAAAAACCGCTTTAATGGGTTTTGGCTTCTTACTTATTAAGTGGTTGAAAAACGATTTCTACTTTTCCGATTACAGATAAACAAATGCTTTCATTAGGGCATATGTCTTTATTAGATTATAATTATCCGATATTAGAAGAAAAGCATTTACTGTTATGAGATGAAACCAACTTATTTTTAGAAGGAACTGACTATAAAGAAAATGATAGGGTAAACTCAAGGTTTGCAAGAATATTTTGCTTCGGCTCGACAATTTACCCATATCGTATTAGCAAGCGGACAACGAGCTGAACATATATGAGTTAAAGTTCGTGATATTGCGAATTCAATAATTGTTGGTATTAGAAAGAAGCCAGTTAGTATCTTTCGATCCTATTTACAAGTTATTTATGGCACTTTTAAATCGGTAAGCGAATACGAACAATTACGGTTAACTTTGATTAATGCCAAAAATGATAAAAAAGGTCGCAAAATCAAGTATCGTAGCATTCCGGAATTAGACATTTATTTCTTTAAATTGAAAATCCCGATGTCAATCTTAAATCTTTACGATAATAAATATTTATCATTCTTGCGTGAATTAAGTAATCGTGCTTTGAATGATAATTATCAACATAAATTTTGAAATGATAATGTAATGGATATTGAAGCCTTAGAATATTTAAAAATGGAGAAATTTAGCAAGATACTTACTAAGTTAAAAAATAATCTAAAGAAGAAAAATAAGTAAAGGAGTTTAAAAAAATGGAAAACTTAGAAAAAATGGCTAGTTTGATTGGCGATATGTTTTATAAAGTTTTTGATTTAATTTGAACTTTAACCATTCCTGGAACAGATATTCGCATTATTATTTTTCCGCTAATTATGCTCGTGATAAATCTTGTAATTGGTGGCATTTTAGGTATTTATATTGAACGACCAAAAATTGGTTTTCGTAAAAAATATCGAAAATCAGTTGCTAATTGAGGAGCTAAGAAAAAATCATCTAGTGGTCCAATTAAGAAATTTAGTGGTAATGGTAATAGTCCTAAAAATAGACCGTGAGTTAATCAACACGGACGGCGAATAAAAAGGTAGATATTTAAAATATTTAAATTAATAATATTATTTATTCTTGTTGCTGTTTTTTCTATTTTTGCTTTAGGTGATTTTTTAGGTTTATTAGCCTATGTTCGTGAGGGATTGGAATATTTTAATAATATTTTATCAAAAAATATTAAAATTTTAGATTTGTTTAAACCAATGATAAGGTTATTTTTCCAACATCCGATTTTTCAAATTTTAGGAACGATTTGTATTTTATCAACAATATATTTAATTTTAAGAGAACCTACTGAATAAAAAAATATTTTGAAAGGAGTTAAAAAATGAAAAAGTTAAAGAAAATATTAAATATTAAATGATTTAAAAATGTTTTAGGTTTTATGCATTTTTTTATTATATTTCATACTGTCATGGTTATAATTTGAGTATTTTTAACAAAAATTCGAACTAACACAGATAAGTTTTTTAAAGATTTTATATTGTTTGATTTTCAAAATGTAGTTCTTAAGGTGTATTTTTGATTATTAATCGTTTATTTGTTAATAACTGGTATTAAGTTAATTATTAGGGGTTATTATTTTAACAAAGTTTTTAGAAAGCATCAAATGCAAGTTGTTAATTGTGAATGTCCGCAACATACATCATAATCAATATAAATTTTCTGATGCTTTTAAAGCGATAAAAAATAGTTTTAAGGCGTGATGAGATGCATAAGATTATTTCTTGATTTTTTTTATTATAATGTTTATTAGTTTGGTGCCATTAGGGGCGTTCTTTGATACAAAACAACCAACCAACAAAACCTAATATGGAACAATTCTCTTTATGAAACGACAAAAACGAGCAACTAATCCCGGTCAATGTGGCAATAATTGTGAATTAGAGTTTGTTAGCATTAAAAATACTTTTTTTAATGTAGAGAGTTTTGCCTCTGCCGGAAGAATAACTTTTTATGATGAAAGTGTTCGTTTTCCAGATGATATGTCTGAAAAAAGCTTTTTAATCGAAAATCAAAGTATTAATAATCCTATAAAGGATTTTTTTAAACGAGAAGGTGTTTATAAACCAAAACCATCTGAAGATATATTGACTACTTATGGCTGAGAAATTCCTAAACTTGAAAGTATTAAAGTGTCATTTGTGTTTATTTAGATAGATATCAATTAAACAAACCACAATATTTTATAAGTTCATTTTTAGCAAAAATAACTAATTAATTAGCAATTTTAATAAATATGTTTGAAAATCGTATTTTTTGTAATACGGTTTTCTTAATTTAAGAAGTTTAAAAAAATGAAATATATTATTTCTCAAGCTGATTTAGCGGATTTAAAAGCAAAAATCCAAAGTTGACTAAGTGCTAATTGCCGTAATCCTTATTACTATAAAACTAAAAAACGCATTACTGCTTATTTAAATTTATGTACTTATTTCTATATTGAAGAAACTACTTTAACAAAACTTATTAAAAAATATTTTAAGAATGCAACGAAAACCTTTTATCGTTGGGCACAAAAAATTATAACTGCTTATTATTCTGACAATTTGGATTTGTTATTGTTTAAAACTACAAAACCACAAAATCTTAATTATCAATATAGTTTAAATTCTCGTGAAAAAGTATGTGATTTATATTTTGATTACAAAAATCTTCAAGCCGGTGGAATGTGGTCTTTATTTAACAATTTAAAAATCGGTTTTCATGATGTTAAAAATTCAGAAGTTCCGAAAAATATTAAAACTTTTTATCGTTTAATTAAATCTGACCCTCGTTGAAAAGAATTAAAACAACAAATCAAACAAACTAAACGCCATTTTAAGCGTTATGAAGTCTCCGAGATTGGTCTTTTACAAATGGATGCTAAAATTATTACCACATCAAATTTTCCGGTTGATAAAAAATATTACATTTATGATTTCATTGACGAAATGACACGCATAGTATTTGGTTATGTTTATGATAGTTTAGTTTAGGAACTAACAATGCCCTTAATGCCGTGCAAAGAGCAATAAAAAATTTCGGAGAACTTGGCATAACCATTAAACGCCTTCGCACTGATAATGCTCCGGAATTTACTACTACTAATTGAAGTAATAAAAAAGCATACAAAGTAAAAGAAAGGCCTTTTACAACCTTTCTTTCAAGGAACAGAATTGTTCATGAAACCATATCAATTCGTTCGCCTCAATCTAATGGGAAGATTGAACGATTCCGCCAACATTATAACAAGTTATTTTATTCCAAGGATAAAAAATTAAATCAAAATGAACTTCAACATTATTTAAACAAATATTATTACTTTTATAACTTTGAACGCTGTCATTCATCATTAAACATTAAAACGCCATTTTAAACATTACAAAAATTTTTAAGAAAATAATTTGTTTATATTTTAAATTGTTATTTTTTACAAATAATTAAATTGGTTGTGCACACTCCAATTAAAGTGATTGTTCCTAAAAAACTTAATATTTTTTTTCATATTTTTAATTCCTTTCTTTTTATACATTTTGTTAATTTAATTAAAAATGGAAATAATTTGTTTATTTCCATAAAAATATTTATTTTTAATATTTTACTTTTATAAAGGTAATGAACCGCTTGCTGATGTTGTTCATATTGATAATTGATTTATGGGATCTTCATTTACAGCTAAATTTAATCCATTAGAAATATCATTACTTCTAAATAAATTTCTAAATGATTGTGGATTTTCATTTCATCTATTTAACAAAATTACTAATAAACCACCAGCACCGATAGGAATAAATAATGTTCTAGCGAGAGCACTGCCTTCTAAAACAGCACCAGTAAATCCAAGAGCAACAACTAATGCTAATGCCCCTATTACCATCTCTTAAATTCTGATCTGTAGTTAATTGTGATAATGTTTGTGCAGCTTGTCTAACTTGTCTTCCTATTCTTAAAACAAAATTATTTCCTCAATTTGATGAACTTTCAATTATAACTTCATCATTATGTAAATAATAAACTGTTCCAGGAATTGGCGTTGTTGTACTTTGTCTTTTATTTCGTTTTAAAGTTTCTAACTTGTTATTTTCTTGATTTTTATAAGAACTTGCAGAAATCAAAGTTGGCATAACACCACCTGTAATTGTTACTACACTTAATAAACTTAACAGTTTTTTCATTATAATTATTAGGGCGCATAAAGTTTTGTTAGGCGGGAAAAGGTTTAAATAATTTTTAAAAGAAAAACAATCACAATAGCGAAGGGGCCGGAATTATCGGAAACGTTCCAGTTTCAGCGAAAAGTAAAATTAATTATTTACAAACAAATAACTTAGAAAATTTAGTTCATGTAAAAAGATGGGATGTTAATAAATTGCAAAATAAAGGAAATTATCTACATATATACATTAGTCATTCTACTTGACAGAACATTTCTTTTCAACATGATACTAAGAATGCTCAAGAATTTAAAAATTCATTAATAAGTATTTTAAATACTTTTAATATAGATGAATTTGGTAGCGCTGTTACTCAATCAAATCGTTCAATTATGATTGAAATCATAATGTCATAATGTCGAAGTATGATGAGATTAATAATTTTTTCTTAAAAAAAATAATGATAATCTTGGATTAGTGGTAAAAACTGATACAAATAGTGCGCGGGCTAGTCCTGGTGAAAGATATTATAACAGCTATTATGGTGTTGTAATTGATCAATAAAAATTTAAAAATGAATTAAATAAAGAAAGAATAATAATTAGGTCGCGTTTAGTTTTCTTAGATATTTTTAGAAAAATAAAAAATAATCATTTACTATAAATTATTTCAATATGCAAATTAAGTATATATTTCTTATATATGATTTTTGTTGTAAAAACTTATTTTAATGTTGTTTTTATAAGCGCTTTCCTTAGTTTTTGTAACCCTTTTATTGAGATTATGCTTGTTGATATTAAAGATTTTTTTTATTATTTATTTTCCAAATAAAATGGTAATTAAATTATCGTTGCTTGTCATTAAAAATTATTTAAATCTTTTCCTACCTAACAAAACTTTATGCGTCCGACCATTAATTATATAGACTTCAAAATTATTAAGAAAGAAGGAATATAAAAATGGGAAATAAAACCTCATACTCTGAAGAATTTAAAAAACAAATTGTCATGCTATACAAAAATGGCAAAAGTGTTATTAATTTAGGGAAAGAATATAATTTACCAAAACCAACTATTTATAGTTGAGTTAAAAATTATAATAATTCTGGTTCATTTAAAGCAAAAGACAATCGCACACTAGAAGAAAATGAAATAATAACTTTACGAAAAGAACTTAAAGACTTGAAAATGGAAAATGACATTTTAAAGCAAGCCGCACTGATAATGGCCAAAAAATAACAATAATTAATAGCAATAAGAGAAAATATTCGATAAGAAAAATGTGTAAATTATTAAATATTTCAAAATCCAATTACTATTATCAAATTAATAAATACACAAGGAAAATAGTGAATAATTATAATCAAGAAATTATTAGTGCATTTAACGAAAGCCGCCAAGTCTATGGAGCTCGAAAAATCAAAGTATTATTAGCTCATAAAAGTATTAACCTATCTAGACGCAAAATTAGAAACATTATGAAAAACAATAATTTGATATCAAAATACACAAAAACAAGACTTAAATGCAAAAATATTCAAGTAAATGATCATCCAGTAAATAACATTGTAAACCGAGACTTTAATAATAGAAAAATAAATGAAATTATCGTTAGTGACTTAACTTATATAAAAGTGGGTTTTAAATGATTTTATGTATGTCTCCTAATTGATTTGTATAATCGCGAGATTGTTGGTTATAGTTCCGGGCCAAATAAAAATACGGAGTTGGTTTATCAAGCTATTATGCGAATTACTAGACCATTATCAAAAATTGAAATATTTCATACCGACTGAGGTAATGAGTTTAAAAATAATATAATTGATCAATTATTATCTACATTTAAAATTCAAAGATCATTGAGTGCGAAGGGTTGTCCATATGATAATGCAGTTGCTGAAGCAACTTATAAAGTTTTTAAAACAGAATTTATTAATGGTAGAAAATTCAATGATCTTGCGCAATTAGAACTTGAATTATTTGATTACATTAATTGGTACAATAATCTTAGAATACATGGCAGTTTAAATTATTTATCTCCAGTTACTTTTAGAAAACAAATGTCTATATAAAAATTGTCCTAAAAAGAGTTGCCAATCCAAAGTAATATTGTAAATTCACAAATAAATATAATACATTTAAGTAAGTAAAAATATTAGTTAAAATTAAAAAAAAAATTTAATAAAATTAATAATTTTTATTGTGTAAAAATTCAATAATATGATAAAACCATGATGGATAAAAATGACAATAACAAGAAAAGCAGGGTTATTTTAGTAATTAAATAATATAATTAGCTGATTGTTTTGCTTTTTCAAAGCAATACCTAAGAAAACTAAACGTGACCGATTATAGCAAAACACTTGAATATTTTCGTAAAATAGGTTAATATTTACACGAATACGACTATTGCAAGTTTTTGAAGTACCTTCTGTTTTATTAATTGGTTTTAGTTAAGTTTATAATTATTGGAGGATTTATTAAATGGCAATTATATCTGAGGATAAAAAACAAATTATTGCTAAATTTGGTAGAAAAGAGAAAGATACGGGTTCGGCAGAAGTACAAATAGCACTTTTAACAGCCGATATTACTAATTTAACGGCACATTTAAAAGTACATCGTAAGGATGTTGTTACTGAACGAAGTTTAGTAAAAAAAGTATCACAAAGACGAAATATGTTAGATTACTTAAGAGATCACGATATTAATCGTTATCGTAAAGTAATTGAACAATTAAAGCTAAGAAAATAATAAATTGAAATTATTAAGAAAGAGAATTAAATGCTAATTCTTTTTCTTTTTATAAGATATTAAGGGTTGATATAATGAAAAAAACAAAATATTCAAAATGGCAATTACATTGACAACTGTTTATGTTTTTTGAAAATATCTTTTTTTTGGTTTTGGTGGTGGTAATACCTTTAATTAAAAATGAAGTTGTATCTAAGAAGCGATGAATACACCGGGGGCCTGTCCAAAAAGATAAGGGTACTAATAATAATTTATTAGCAATTG